>JAYUSP010000164.1:0-6750 GCA_043755615.1 Betaproteobacteria bacterium | reverse complement strand
GCAGCGCAAGTTCGCGCAGTTCGCCGCCGAGTGTTACGCGGCGGACGCTGGCTGGTTCGTGGCCGCGGACATGGTGGATCGCGGCGGCGTGGACTTCTCCCTCGAGACGGCGTGCTGCAAGGTGTTCGCCAGCGAAATGGTGCACCGCGCCGCGAACGAGGCGCTGCAGATCGCCGGCGGCATTGGGTACTCCAAGGAATTCCCGTACGAGCAGTTCGTTCGCGATGCCCGCATCAACATGATCTACGAGGGCACGAATACGATCCAGGCGCTCGACCTGCTCGGGCGCAAGGTGCTCGGCGACAACGGCGCCAAACTCAAGAAGTTTGGCCGCCTGGTGCAGCAGTTTGTCGAAGACGAAGGGGTCAACGAGTCGATGCAGGAGTTCATCAACCCGCTTGCCGACCTGGGCGACAAGGTCAGCAAGTTGAGCACCGAACTCGGTATCAAGGCCTTTGGCAATGCCGACGAAGTCGGCGCCGCGGCAGTCGACTACCTGCGCATCTGTGGCCACCTGGTATTCGCCTACCTGTGGGCGCGCATGGCCAAGCTGGCACTCGAAAAACAAAACAGCGGTGACCCGTTCTACGCCGCGAAGCTGCACACTGCGCGCTTCTATTTTGCCAAGCTGCTGCCTGAAACCGCCGGCCTGATCCGCACCGCAAGATCCGGCATGGCGCCCTTGATGGCGATGGACGAGGCGCTGTTCTGACCGACCCCGAAACCAGGAGACCCACCATGAAATTGCTCGCCGCAGCGCTGCTGCTTGCCGCCACCAGTGCCACATTCGCGCAACCCACGCCCGCCGGGTTGTGGAAGACGATCGACGACGAGACGAAGCAGGAAAAGTCCTTCGTGCGCCTCGCCGACAACGCTGGCGTGCTCAACGGCAAGATCGAAAAACTCGTCGACCCGGCGAAGCAGGATTCGAAGTGCGACAAGTGCACCGATGCCCGCAAAGACAAGCCCGTGCTTGGCATGACGATTGTCGAAGGCGTGAAGAAAAACGCCGACGAAGCCTATTGGGACGGCGGCACGATC
This sequence comes from Betaproteobacteria bacterium, assembly GCA_043755615.1. GTDB lineage: Bacteria > Pseudomonadota > Gammaproteobacteria > Burkholderiales > Burkholderiaceae_C > Rubrivivax. The sequence continues at coordinate 5,709 of JAYUSP010000164.1, read as the reverse complement.
CTCGACCCGAACAACGGCAAGATCTACAAGGTGCGCATGACGCTCAAGGACGGCGGCAAGGCACTCGAAGTGCGCGGCTTCATCGGCCCGTTCTTCCGCAACCAGACCTGGCTGCGCGTCGAGTGATCCAGGCGCCACCGCGCTGATTGAACGAAGAGAAGACAGACCATGAACCGTTTTCAAGTCCGCAAAGTCGCCGTGCTCGGTGCCGGCGTGATGGGCGCGCAGATCGCCGCCCATCTGGTGAATGTCAATGTGCCGGTTTTGTTGTTCGACCTGGCCGCCAAAGACGGGCCCAGGAACGGCATCGTGTCGAAGGCCGTCGAGGGCCTGAAAAAACTCAAACCCTCAGCCCTGGGCGTGCCCGAAGACGCCGCGCTGATCGAGCAGGCCAACTACGACGACGACCTCGCCCGGCTGGGCGAATGTGACCTCGTCATCGAAGCCATCGCCGAGCGCATGGACTGGAAGCTCGCGCTGTACACCCGCATCGCGCCGGCCCTGGCGCCGCATGCGATCGTGGCCAGCAATACGTCCGGGCTGTCGATCACCCAACTCGCCGCCGCGCTGCCGGATTCGATCAAGCCGCGCTTTTGTGGCATCCACTTTTTCAACCCGCCGCGCTACATGGCACTGGTCGAGTTGATCAACACGCCAGCGACTCAAGGACAGGTGCTCGACCAGCTCGAAACCTTCGTCACCAGCACGCTGGGCAAGAGTGTGGTGCGCGCCAAAGACACCCCCAACTTCATCGCCAACCGCGTCGGCATCGCTGGCATGCTGGCGACGATCAAGGAAGCTGAAAACTTCGGCCTGGGCTACGACGTCGTTGACGACCTCACCGGCAAGAAGCTCGGCCGCGCCAGCAGCGGCACTTTCCGCACCGCCGATGTCGTGGGCCTGGACACGATGGCGCATGTCATCAAGACCTTGCAGGACAACCTCGCCGACGACCCGTTTTTCGCCAGCTATGCGACCCCGCCAGTGCTGGAAGCCTTGATCAAGGCCGGCGCACTGGGCCAGAAAACCGGCGCCGGTTTTTACAAGAAGGTCGGCCGCGACATCCTGCGCCTGGACCCTGCCACGCAGAGCTACGTGCTGGCCGGTGGCAAGGCCGATCCGCTGATCGACCGCATCCTCAAGAAGCCGGCGGCCGAGCGGCTGAAGCTGCTGCGCGAATCGAGCCACCCGCAGGCGCAATTTGTCTGGGCGATCCTGCGCGACGCGTTTCACTACGCGGCCGTGCATCTGGGCGATATCGCCGAATCGGCGCGGGATGTCGACTTTGCGATGCGCTGGGGCTTCGGCACCAAGCAAGGCCCGTTCGAGCTCTGGCAAGACGCCGGCTGGCAGCAGGTGGCGCAGTGGGTGAAAGACGATATCGACGCCGGCAAGGGCTTGAGCAAAGCGCCGCTGCCGGACTGGGTCTTCGACGGCCCGGTGGCAAGAAATGCGGGTGTGCACGTGCCAGAAGGGTCCTGGTCGCCGACTGCCAATGCCTATCTGCCGGCAAACAACTTGGCCGTTTACCAACGTCAGCATTTCCGCGAGTCGGTCTTCGGCGCTGGTGCCCCCGATCCGTTGAAGAGCGGCACCGAGGTTTTCAGGAATGCCGAAGTGCGTGTCTGGACGCTCGACGGCGAAGTCCTCATCGCGAGTATCACCGCCAAGCTGCACCTGATCAGCCCGACGGTGGCCGAGGGCCTGCAAAAAGCGCTCGAGATCGCTGAAGCTGGCTACCAGGGCCTGGTGATCTGGTCACCCGACGATGTCTTTTCTGCCGGCGCCAACCTCGAAGCGTTGATGCCTATCTTCATGAAGTCAGGCGCCAAGGGCATCGCGCCGGAGCTGAAGAAGTTTCAGGACTTCATGCTCCGCATGCGTTACGCGCAGGTGCCGGTGGTCAGCGCGATCCGCGGCATCGCGCTCGGCGGCGGCTGCGAGCTGGCGATCCATTCGGCCAGGCGGGTTGCGGCGATGGAAAGTTATATGGGCTTTGTCGAAGTCGGCGTCGGCCTCGTGCCAGGTGCCGGCGGGCTGGCCTACACCGCGCGCCGCGCTGCCGAGATGGCCGCCGCGGGCAACGCCGGCGCCGACATCTTTGCCTTTGTCAAAGACGGCTTTACGAACGCCGCGATGGCCAAGGTCGGCACCAGCGCGATCGAGTCGCGCAAACTGGGTTACCTGCTCGACAGCGATGTCATCGTCGCGCACAAGGACGAGCTGCTTTTCGTTGCCACCGAGCAAGCCAAGGCGATGTTTGCCTCGGGTTACCGCGCGCCGGCAAAACGCCTATTCGCGGTGGCCGGCCGCAGTGGCATCGCGACCATCAAGGCCCAGCTCGCCAACATGCGCGACGGCGGCTTCATCAGCGCGCACGACTTCCATATCTCGGCGCTGATCGCCGATGTGGTTTGTGGCGGCGAAGTCGACGCCGGTTCGCTGGTCAACGAGGAGTATTTGATGGCGCTGGAACGCAAACACTTCTGCGCACTGCTCGAACACCCGAAGAGCCAGGAACGCATCATGGGCATGCTGTCGACCGGCAAACCGGTGAGGAACTGATGATGAGCCAACGCCAAGTTCAAGACGCTTATATCGTCGCCGCAACACGCACGCCGATCGGCAAATCCGGGCGCGGCTATTTTCGCAATACACGCCCCGACGATCTGCTCGTCGCCGCGGTGCGCAGCGCGCTGGCGCAGGTGCCGACGCTGGACCCCAAAGCGATCGAAGACGCGATCATTGGTTGCTCTTTCCCCGAAGGCGAGCAGGGCATGAATATGGCGCGCGCCGCGATGGTGCTTGCCGGCCTGCCGCATTCGGTGGGCGGGGTCACGGTGAACCGCTTTTGTGCTTCGGGGCTGACTGCGTTGCAGATGGCCGCCGACCGCATCCGCATCGGCGAAGCCGACGTGATGATCGCCGGCGGCGCCGAGAGTATGAGCATGGTGCCGATGGGCGGCAACAAACCTTCCTTCAACCCGGAGGTCTTTGCGCGCGATGAAAACGTCGGTATCGCCTACGGCATGGGGCTCACTGCCGAGAAGGTTGCCGCGCAGTGGAAAGTCAGCCGCGAAGCGCAGGACGCTTTTGCACTGGCGTCGCACCAGAAGGCGCTGAAGGCGATGGCCGCCGGCGACTTTGCCGCCGAGATGACACCGATCGAAATCGTCGACCGTTTCCCGAACCTGGCGACTGGCGAAATCGGCACGCGCACACGTAGCGTCAGTCTGGATGAAGGCGCGCGTCCCGACACCTCGCTCGAGGGCTTGGCAAAGTTGCGGCCTGTCTTCGCGGCCAAAGGCAGCGTCACCGCCGGCAACAGCTCGCAGACCAGTGATGGCGCTGGCGCCTTGATCCTGGCCAGCGAAGCGGCAATCAAACGTTACGACCTCAAACCGCTGGCCCGATTTGTCAGCTTCGCAGCGCGCGGCGTGGCGCCCGAGATCATGGGCATCGGCCCGATCGAGGCGATCCCGGCGGCGCTGCGTTATGCCGGGCTGACGCTCGACGATCTCGGCTGGATCGAGTTGAACGAAGCTTTTGCAGCGCAGGCGCTGGCGGTGATCAATACCGTCGGTCTCGACCCGGCCAAGGTCAATCCGATCGGCGGCGCGATCGCGCTCGGCCACCCGCTCGGCGCCACCGGCGCGATCCGCGCCGCGACCGTGGTTCATGCCTTGCATCGTCACCAGCTCAGATACGGCATGGTCACGATGTGTGTCGGCATGGGCCAGGGCGCAGCCGGCATCATCGAGCGTGTCTGATCCGATTTGACAAGCCTGTGACCAGAGCGGCTGGCCCAGCCCCATCCACCCAGTGTCGAATGATCGTGGCCGCTCTCTCACGCTGCACGCAGCCGATAGGCAGGCCATCAACGCGACGGTGTTCGATGCGGTCGGCGCCAACGCCGTCAACGACGAGGATCGCGTCGATCGCGACGATGGCGACGGCTGCAACGCGCTGGCCGGTTCTGCCATCGTCATCGCGCCGGCGACTGGCGTCGCGCAGGGTTTTTATCGCGCCTTTGCGCAGTGGCTGGCCAGCGAAGGGGTCACCGCATACACGCTGGACTACCGCGGCATCGGGCGCTCGCGGCCGCAGCGCCTGCGTGGCTTCGAGGCCAGTTTTGACGACTGGATCCTCGATATCGACGGCGTCGTCGGCGCTGCGCTGGCCCGGCATGCGCGGGTCGGTTTTGTCGGCCACAGCATGGGCGGCCTGCTCGGTGTATTGGGAGACCACGCAGTGAGCCTGCAAGGCCTGGCCCTGGTCGGCGCGCAGACCGCGTACTGGCGCGATTGGCGCAGGCCGCAGCGCTTGCCGATGGCGCTGCTCTGGCATGGCCTGATGCCGCTGCTGACGCAGGTCGTCGGGTACTTTCCGGCGCGTGCGTTGCGGCTTGGCGAAGACCTGCCGCGCACCGCGGCGATGCAATGGGCAGCGCGGCCCTGGCGCGACCCGTTCGATACGCCACGCTGCCGCCGCGAACTGGCGCGAGCCCTGCCCGCGGTGCACCTGCTGGCGCCGAGCGACGACCGCTTTGCCACTGCCGCCGCGCTGCAGCGGGTGCAGGCGCTGATCACCGGTGTGACGTCGACCCTGGATGTGGTGGCGCCAGCGTCGACCGGCGTCGCGCGCATCGGCCATTTCGGCGCCTTCCGCTCGCAGCACCGGGTTCTGTGGCCGCGGCTGCGAGACCATGCGCTGCCGCCGGTGGCCAGGTGAGCACGAAGCCCACACCCAGCGCCGAAGCACCCGATGCAGTTGACCCGCCACGGGACCGAAGTCGTCAGCGTCCGATCAAATTCGATTCAAGGAGTTCAAGACATGCATATCAAGACCGCCACCGTCAACGGTGTTGCCACGATCGAGATCGCCCGCGCCGAGAAGAAAAATGCGCTCACGGTGGCGATGTACCAGGCCATGGCCGATGCGCTGAACGCCGCGCGCGAAGACAACGCGGTGCGTGCGGTGCTGATCACCGGCCAGCCGGGCATCTTCACCTCGGGCAACGATATCGAGGACTTCATGAGCCGCGCGCCCGGCCAGGGCAGCGATGCGATGGACTCGCCGGTGTTCAAGTTCATGCTCGCCTTGGTCGATTGCGACAAGCCGGTGGTGGCGGCGGTCACCGGCGCGGCGATCGGCATCGGCACCACGATGCTGCTGCATTGCGACTTTGTCTTTGTCTCCGACGAAGCGCGCCTGGCGATGCCGTTTGTGGCCCTCGGCCTGGTGCCCGAGTTTGCGTCGAGCCTGCTCGTGCCGCAGTTGATGGGGTACCGGCGCGCTGCCGAAAAACTGCTCACCGGCGACCCCTTCACGCCCGAACAGGCGGTCGAATGCGGGCTGGCCAATGCGGTCCTGCCGGCTGGTGAAGTGGTGCACCACGCGCGCCGCATCGCCGAGCGTTTTAACCACTTGCCGCCGGGTGCCGTGCGCGAAAGCAAACGATTGATGCGCGCACCGCAGCGCGAACAGATCGTGCAGACGATTGCCCGCGAAGGAGAGCTCTTTGCCAAGCGCCTGCGCAGCCCTGAGGCGATGGAAGCCTTCAGCGCTTTTTTCCAGAAACGCAAACCCGACTTTTCGAAATTCTGAACGCCCCGCCAAGCAAGGAGCCCCGATGTCGCTGGCCTTGAAGATCGCGCTCAGCCCGCTGCTGGTGGCCCAGGCGGTGCTGACCCGCGCGCGGCTGCCGCG
>JAYUSP010000163.1:0-6751 GCA_043755615.1 Betaproteobacteria bacterium | reverse complement strand
CGCTCGGTGAACTCGCCCGGTTCGGCGGCGCGCGCTCCGGGCAGCGCTTGCAGGCAGCGCGCGAGCAGCAGTTGCAGCACCACCGGCCCGCCGTGGGCATGCAGCTCGAGCACGTCTTCGCCGGTGAACGAAGCCGGCGCCGGGAAGTGGATCGCCAGGCCGATGTCGAGCCCGAGGCCGTCGCTGCCGATGAAGGGCAACAGCGTCGCGTAGCGCGGCGCCAGCGGCCGGCCACAGACCGCGGCAATAAGCGCCGAGAGGTCGGGCCCCGAAGCGCGCACGAGGCCAACCGCGCCGCGCCCGGGGGCGCTGGCGATGGCCACGATCGGGCCGCTGCGGTGGGCGAGTGGCGAGGCGCGCATGGGCCGGATTGTCCACGCACGCCCGCGCCGGGCGCACAAGGCACAACGCCCCGTCGATGGTCATCGGCGGGGCGCTGGCAGTGAATGGCGCGGGTGGAGGAACGGCCGGCTCAAATCAAGCCGGACCGTTGACGCTCCTGAGCCGGCTTCCTGAGGCCGGGTCGCCCGCATGGATTGCATGGTCGGCCGATTTGGCCGCCTTCTCAACCCCTGTTCGGGGGATCACGGCAAGCGCCTGTGTGATCTTCACGGCAATGTTATTTGCCCAGCACCCCGAGCTGCTTGTTGATGAACCACTGCTGCGCGATCGACAGGATATTGTTCGTCAACCAGTACAGCACCAGGCCGGCGGGGAAGAAGAAAAACATGAAGGAAAACGCCAGCGGCATGATCCACATCATCTTGGCCTGCATCGGGTCGGGCGGGGTCGGGTTGAGCCAGGTCTGGAACATCGTCGAGCCAGTCATCAGCACCGGCAGGATGAAGTAGGGGTCGGCCGCCGACAGGTCGGTGATCCAGCCCAGCCAGGGCGCCTGACGCATCTCGACACTGGACAGCAGCACCCAGTACAGCGCGATGAAAAACGGCATCTGCGCCACGATCGGCAAGCAGCCGCCGAGCGGGTTGACCTTTTCTTCGCGGTAGATGCGCATCATTTCCTGCTGCATCTGCTGCGGCTTTTCCTTGTAGCGCTCGCGCATCTCCATCACCTTCGGGTTGATGGCCTTCATCTTCCCCATCGAGCGGTAGGCGCTGGCGTTGAGCCAGTAAAAAGCGATCTTCAGCAGCACCACGAGCGCGACGATCGCCCAGCCCCAGTTGCCGATCAGCTCGTAGAGCTTGTCGAGCAGCCAGAACAGCGGCTTGGCGAGCATCGTGAACCAGCCGTAGTCCTTGACCAGCTCCAGGCCCGGCGCCAGCGCGGCGAGTCTGTTTTCTTCCTGCGGCCCGGCGAACAGGCTCGATTCGTGGGCCTTGGCTGCGCCCGGCGCGAGCTCGCCCAGCGGCACGACCATCGTCACCGCATAGTGGTTGTCGCCGACCTTGGTGGTGCGGAATTCGCGGCGATCGTTGCCGGGCAGCAGCCAGGCCGATGCGAAATAATGCTGCACGATCGCGACCCAGCCGTTGTCAGCGGCCTTTTCGTGGTCGGCCTTGTTCTTTTCGATGTCCTTGAAGTCGATCTTCTGGAACTTGGCAGCGTCGGTGTAAACCGCCGGGCCGGTGAAGGTGAAATAAAACGACGACTCGCCTTCGGGCGGGTTGCCGTCGCGCGCGAGCTGCAGGTAAAGGTTGGGCTGCACCGGCGTTGCGCCGTCGTTGAAAATCTCGTGGCGCACGCCGATGACCGGGTCGCCGCGCTTGAAGGTCAGCGTCTTGACCAGGCGCCGGCCGTCGATGGGCTCGCTTTCGAGCTTCAGTTGCACTTGTGACGCCCCGGGGCTGAGCGTTCGCTCACCAGGATGGACCTTCATTGGCGTCCAGTGGTTTGGCAGCTTGACGCCGGCCTGGCCGGTGATGAGGCCGGTCTGGGCCTGGTACAGGCGCTTGGCGCTCTGGTCGAAGAGCAGCACGTTGCGGCTGCGGTCGTTCTGGTCGGGATGTTTGAGCAGTTCCAGCCGGACGATATTGCCGCCGACCGAGTCGACCGTGGCCCTGACGATGTCGGTCGTGATCGTGACCTTTTCGCTCGTCGTGCTGGCGCCGTTGGGCGCCGCCACGGGTGCGGGTGCGGCGCCCACCGTTGCCGGCGGCGCAACCGCTGCCGCGGCGCTCGGCACGCCTGACGCCTGGGGCATTGCCACCGCGGGCACGGGTGTCGGCAAAGCTGCCGACGATGCGGCGCTGCCGGCAGCGGGTGTGCTGGCTGCCGGGCGCGTCAGGCCGAACATCGACGGCTGTCCGGTATGTTTGTTCCACGCGTCCCAGAGCAAAAAGACGGACATCGTAAAAACCACCCACAGCAGGGTGCGGCGCAGATCGGTCATGGGAGCGGGGTTCCTGGGGTCGAAGAGGCGCGGCCAGTCAGGCCGAGCCGGGTAAACAGCAATGGGGGCTGCGCTGGCATCGGATCGATGCCCCCGGCGCACCAGGGGTGGCAGCGCAGCAGGCGCCCTGCCGCGAGCGTGCCGCCGACAACTGCGCCATGCTGCCCAAGCGCATCCAGCGCGTACTGCGAACAGCTCGGCTCGAAGCGGCAGGCGTTGCCCAGCCAGGGTTTGAGCAGCAAGCGGTAGCCGCGCACAAGGCCGATCAGCGCTGCTCGGGGCAGATTGTGCAGTCGGGCGCGCAGCCCGGTGGCCGGCGTCGGCATCGTCGGCCTCACCGGGCGCGACCCCGCGGCGCGGTCGCTAAAGGTGCCGCCGGGCCGGAGGCGGCAAGCAAGGTATCGAGTTCGAGCCGCGCTGCGCGGCGCAGCGCAGCGGAGTCGGCGGAGACAAACTGCGCCGGCACAAAGGACGACCGCAGGCGCACCAGCCACAGCCCCGTGGCCAGCCCGCGCTGGTGGCGCTGCACGGCGGCGCGGATCTGGCGCTTGAGAGCGCTGCGCGTCACCGAACGGCGTGCGTGGCGCTTGGGCACCAGGCAGCCGAGCCAGCACCGCGCCGGGCAGTCATCCACAGGCTCTGCACAAGTTGGTGTACCGACTGTGGACAAGTCACTCCGTCGAGCCTCGGTGTCGGCCCTGGCAGCCGCCAACGGCTGGCCCCGCGGTGCCGGGCATTCGCGCAGGTAGTGGACCGCGAAATGCGCACTTCGACGCTGCACCGGCGCTGCGAGCAGGCGTTTGAAATCAGCCGACTGCACGAGCCGGCCGACCACCGGCGGTGCGGGATCGCCCTTCGAAGCTGCCGGCGTCAGCGCGGCGGTTGAAGTGACCACTCGGCCACCAGCGCCGCGGGCCGCGGCTCAGACCTGCGACAGGCGCTTGCGGCCCTTGGAGCGGCGCGCCGCAATCACGGCGCGGCCGCCGCGGGTTTTCATGCGGACGAGAAAACCATGCGTGCGGGCGCGGCGGGTCTTGGACGGTTGGTAGGTGCGCTTCATGACGGAGAGACTCGGGGTTGCTCGACCAGCGGCCTGGGCACGAGGCTCATGGCACGATGGCACGACGGTGATTCAACAAACGCTGGATGGGAAGCCCGGCCGTGGGGAGCCTGCAACTCGGGAAACTCTCGATCATACCAAAAACCCCTGCTGCGTCAGACACTTGCACCGCAAACCGGGCCCGGCGCCGGGATTGACGCCAGGCCGCCGATTGTGGATAACCCCCTCCTCGGCGGGCCGAACAGGCTGTCGCCGGCCGACACGAGAAGCACTTGTCCACAATGATTCCCGACCTCTGGTCCCGAGGGTGTGCGCGGCTTGCCGCCGAACTGCCCGAACAACAATTCAACACCTGGATCCGCCCGCTGGCAGCGCCGCAGGTAGGCCAGAGCGTGGCGGACGAACCGGCGGTGGTTTGCCTGCGCATACCGAACCGCTTCAAGCTCGACTGGATCCGCTCGCAATATGCCGCGCGCATCGAAACCGTGCTCGGCGAGGTCGCCGGCTCGCCGGTGCGGCTGGAGCTGACCCTGGCCCCGCGCGAATCGCCGGTGCGCGCGCCGCTGGCCCGCGCGGCGAATTCCGAAGGTCGCACCGGCGGCGAATCCAGAGGCCCGGCTGGCCTGGCGGGTCAGGCCGGCGCAGCCGGCCGACTGGCGAGCAGCGCGCCAGCCGCCACGGTGCACAAGATCAATTCGGCGCTGACCTTCGAGACCTTCGTGCCCGGACGCGCCAACCAGATGGCGCGCACCGCGGCGCTGCATGTCGCTGGCGCGCCGGGCGTGATGTACAACCCGCTGTTCATCTATGGCGGGGTTGGTCTGGGCAAGACCCATCTCGTGCATGCGGTGGGCAACGCCTTGCTGCAAGACCGGCCGGACGCGCGGGTGCTCTACCTGCATGCCGAGCAATTCATCAGCGACGTGGTCAAGAACTACCAGCGCAAGACCTTCGACGAGTTGAAGGCCAAGTACCACTCGCTGGACCTGCTTCTGATCGACGACGTGCAGTTTTTTGCCGGCAAGGAGCGCACCCAGGAAGAGTTTTTCAACACCTTCGAAGCCTTGCTGGCCAAACGTGCGCACATCATCATGACCAGCGACACCTACCCCAAGGGGCTGGTCGATATCGACCAGCGCCTGACCTCGCGTTTTGACGCCGGGCTGACGGTAGCCATCGAGCCGCCGGAGCTCGAGATGCGCGTGGCGATCCTGATCCGCAAGGCCGAGGCCGACGGCACGCCACTGCCCGAGGACGTGGCGTTTTTCATCGCCAAGAATGTGCGCGCCAATGTGCGTGAACTTGAAGGCGCGTTGCGCAAGGTGCTGGCCTACGCCAGGTTTTCGCAGAAGGAGATCCATATTGCGCTTGCCAAAGAGGCTTTGCGCGACCTGCTGTCGATCCAGAACCGGCAGATCTCGGTTGAAAATATCCAGAAGACGGTGGCCGACTTCTACAAGATCAAGGTCGCCGATATGTACAGCAAGCGGCGCCCGGCAAGCATCGCGCACCCACGCCAGGTGGCGATGTACCTGGCCAAGGACCTGACCAAAAAGAGCCTGCCCGAGATCGGCGAACTCTTTGGTGGTCGCGACCACACCACGGTGCTGCACGCGGTGCGCAAGGTCACCGCCGACCGGGTCAAGAATAGCGAGCTCAACCAGCAACTGCATGTGCTCGAACAGACGCTCAAGGGTTGATTTCGGTGAGCCACGCGATCGCCCGGGACAAGCCTGTGGACAGCGCTGGCACAACCGCCAGCTTGTCCACAGCGCTGGCAGTCAGCGCCGACTTGTCCCCAATTCAGGTGGCCTGGACCAGGCCGCTACCCACAGGGTTGTTGTGCAGCTAAAGCCTTGATCAAACAAGCGAAAATAGCGTTCTTCACAGGTTGCCCCGGCACCTACTACGACTACTACCTTTAAGAACTGTAAAAACATGATTGTTCTCAAAGCAGCACAGGCTCAGCTTCTGGGTGCCCTGCAGTCGGTGGCCGGCATCGTGGAACGGCGCCACACCTTGCCGATTTTGGCCAACGTGTTGCTGCGCAAGAATGGGCCAGCAGTCGAGTTCACGACCAGCGACCTTGAGATCCAGGTGCGCACCAGCGTCGAACTCGGCGGTGATGCCGGTACCTTGAGCACCACAGTCGGCGCGCGCAAGCTGATCGACATCCTGCGCATGCTACCGGCTGACCAGGTCATCACGCTGACGGCGGCGCAGAACAAGCTCACGCTGCAAGGCGGGCGCAGCCGCTTCACGCTGCAGACCCTGCCGAGCGAAGATTTCCCGCTGGTCAACGAAGCGGCCGAGTTCGGGCCCATGTTCGCGGTACCGCAGAAGGTGCTGCGCCGGCTCATCGACCAGGTGCACTTCGCAATGGCAGTGCACGATATTCGCTACTACCTCAACGGCATCCTGTTCATCGCCGAAGGCAAGACGCTGACCCTGGTGGCCACCGATGGCCACCGCCTGGCGCTGGCGCAGGCCACGCTGGACAACGAGATCCCGAAACAAGAAGTCATCCTGCCGCGCAAGACGGTGCTCGAGTTGCAGCGCCTGCTCAAGGACGAAGACACCGCGATCGAGATGCGCTTTGCTAACAACCAGGCGCGGTTCGCTTTTTCGGGCATGGAGTTCGTGACCAAACTCGTCGAAGGCAAGTTCCCCGACTACAACCGCGTCATCCCCAAAGGCCACAAAAACAGCCTCACGCTGGGACGCGTGCCGCTGCTCAACTGCCTGCAGCGCGCGGCGATCCTGACGAGCGACAAATTCAAGGGCGTGCGCATCAACTTCGAGCCCGGCACCTTGCGCATCGCGTCGAGCAATGCCGAGCAGGAAGAGGCCAAGGAAGAACTCGAGATCGACTACGCCGGCGACACCATTGACATCGGCTTCAACGTCACCTATCTGATGGACGCGCTGGCCAATATGAGCGCCGAGATGCTGACCATCGAGCTGCAGGACGGCAATGCCAGCGCGCTGATCACGGTGCCTGACCAGCCGGGTTTCAAATATGTCGTGATGCCGATGCGAATCTAGCGCGGCCTTTTGGCCGCGCTAGTTCCGCATGCTGCGGTCACGTTCGCACCCCCCTGCCCCCCGCCGAGCGGGGGGTTCTGTCTTGATGGACGACCGGGCCGCCAGGCGGCCCTCTGCAATGAACTTATGAGCGATCCGCACGTACCTACTCCGCCCGACCCGAACTCTCCTTCGAACCCCGCCAACCTCGACGCGAGTTATGGCGAAGGCAGCATCCAGATCCTCGAAGGCCTGGAGGCGGTGCGCAAGCGCCCGGGCATGTATATCGGCGACACGTCCGATGGCACTGGCCTGCA
>JAYUSP010000162.1:0-22945 GCA_043755615.1 Betaproteobacteria bacterium | reverse complement strand
ACGGCCTGCGTGATTATTATTTCATGCAAGCCGTTGATTTTTCTCAAGTTTTTGGTGGGCCCTGAAGGATTCGAACCTTCGACCAACGGATTAAGAGTCCGCTGCTCTACCAACTGAGCTAAGGACCCGCTCGAATCGAATCGAGTGGTGGGTTGTGCGGGATTCGAACCCACGACCAACGGATTAAAAGTCCGCTGCTCTACCGGCTGAGCTAACAACCCCTCCGAAGAGCCTGAAATTATGCCACGGGTTTTTGGCAGGTCAGGCGCACGGCTTCGGCCGCCGCAGCCATCCCGAAGGCCGCGGTGACCATCACGCTGGAGCCATAGCCGTGGCAATTCAGGCCCTCGATCTCGCGCAGCGTGGCCTCGGCCAGCGCCGGCATTGCGACGCTCTCGGGCGAGTACACGCAGCGCAGGCCGATGACGCCGCTGCGCGCTGCGCCATGCTGCTTGCGCAGGCGCTGGCGCAACGACGCCAGCAGCGGGTCGTGGGTCACCGCCGCGAGGTCGTCGACATCGACCCGGTGTGCAAGCTGTTTGCCGCCCGCGGCACCGACAATCACCACCGGCACCGCTTCGCGCAGCGACCACGCCGCCAGCGCGAGCTTGGCGCTGACCTGGTCGCAGGCGTCGATGAGCACATCGACCGGCTGCGGCAGCAGCGCCGGCCAGTTGTCGGCGGTGACAAAGTCGTCGACCAGCAGCACCGCACAACCCGGGTGGATGTCGGCGATGCGCGCGCGCAAGGCCGCGCCTTTGGATTGCCCGACCGTACTGCCCAGCGCCTGCACCTGGCGGTTGATGTTCGATTCAGCGACATGGTCGAAGTCGATCAGCACCAGCGACGCCACACCACAGCGCGCCAGCGCCTCGGCCGACCACGAGCCGACACCGCCAAGGCCGACCACCGCCACGCGCAATTCGCGCAAGCGCGCGTACATCGCCTCGCCGTACAGCCGGCGCAGGCCGCCGAAGCGCCGCTCGACGTCGGCCGCAAGATCGGTATGCGCAGCGCCCGCGATATCGCTGATCGAGCCCATCGATTCAACCCAGCCGGTCGAGACGCCAGACCTGGTACTTCAGCGCCAACACAGCGCCACTGACGATCGCGGCGAGCGCGACGAAGCTGCCCACCGCAAGTGTCGACACCCCCGACAGCCCCTGCCCCACCGTGCAGCCCATCGCGGTGATGCCGCCGGCGCCCATCAGCACCGCGCCGACCAGATGGTTGGCGGTATCTTCGGTGCCGCCAAAACCTTCCCAGCGGAAGCTGCGCGTGAGCAGGGCCACCAGCGCCGAGCCGACGATCACACCCAGCGTGCTGACGACCGCGATCGTCAGCACCCGGCTCTTGTCGCTGAACAGGATCAGCCAGTCGATCGAATACGCGATCGGCGCGACAAAGGTCAGCGACTCCATGCGTTGGCTGTTGGTGGCGATGAAGGCCTCCTCCAGCGTCACCGGATGTTCGGGCAGATGGCCGAGCACACCCGAAACCCACCAGACGGCGACGATCACCGATCCGATGCCCAGGCCAGCGATCACGACGTCGGCGCTGCGCCCCTCGGCGCGGCTGATCGCCCACAGCAGCAGCGCGCCACCGAGGCCACAGCCGAGTGCAAGCGCAAGGCCGGTGCGCGACAGTCCCAATGCCGGTGCGAGCAGCGAAGGCAGGTCCTGGCCGGTGGCCAAAGTGACCGCAACGGTGTCGAGTGTGGCCACGCGCCACACGCCAAACAGGCCGCGCATCGTCGCGTAGGCGGCAATGCCGAGCACGACAAAAACGACCAGCGACTTCAGGCTGCCGCCGCCGATGCGCACCAGCGTCTTGCTGCCGCAGCCCGACGCCAGCACCATGCCAAAGCCAAACATCAGGCCGCCGACCAGGTTCGACAACCAGATCAATTTTGGTGCGGCGTAGATGCTCTTGCCGGCGTCGACGAGGCCCAAGGCCACCATGACGTTGAAGCCGATCATGGCCACGCCGATGGCCATCGCCCACATGCGCGCGCGGCTGGTGTCGCCCATGTTGACCACATCGGCCACCGCGCCCATCGTGCAGAAATGGGTGCGCTGCGCGATCGCACCAAAAGCCGCGGCCAAAAAGAAAACGGCCCAGAGGACCTGGGCCGCCAGCGCGGGGAGTTCAGCTTCTTGCATCCGCCGATTCTATGAGCGACCCTGCAAGAACGCAGCGCGCGCGTGCAGGCGCAGCGTCGCGCCTACTTCAGCGCGGCGAGCCGCTCCTTGCCGGCCTGTGCAGCGTCGGACGCCGGGTAGGCTTTTGTCAGCTCGTCGATCGTCTTGCGCGCGCCGACACGGTCCTTGGCTTCGACCTGGCTGTTGGCCAGCGCCAGCAGCGCCTCTGCCGCGCGCGGATGCTGCGGCGCGCCGGTGACAAAAGCGCGAAAGGCGCTGATCGCCTCTTTGTAGTCGCGCTTGCCGTAGAGCGCGTTGCCGAGCCAGAAGCGCACCGAATCCGAATAACCACTGCCGGCAAACCGGCGCTGGAAATTGCCCAACGTATTCACCGATTTGTCGAAGTCACCGCCGCGCATCGCGGTCATCGCTTCTTCGTACATGCGCTTTTCTTCGGGCTCGACGAGGAAGTCGGCGCCATCCAGCGCCACCTTCTGCGGCTCGAGCTTGCGCAGCCGGTCGTCCAGGCCCTGGCCGATATCCTTTTGCCGCTTTTGCACGTCGGCGACATCACGCAACAGTTGTTCGTCGGCGCCGCGCAGTTTGGCCAGGTCACCGCGCATCGCTTCGAGCTGATTGTTCAAGTCGAGCAGGCTGCGGCGCAGCGCCTGCACGACTTCAGCGAGCTGCGTCGTCGTCTGTGCCAATTCGGCGGCGCGTGCCTTGGCCGAATCGTCGCTCTCCTTGATCCGGCTGCGCAGGTCGACGATCGCCTTGCGCGCTTCTTCGTCGTCAAAGAGCCCGGCGTGCGCGGCGGGTGTTGCGGTCAGCGCGGCGAACGCGGTCAGCGCAGCCAGCGCCACGCCGCGCGTGCCAGCAAACGCGCCGCCGATCGCGCCGCGGTGCATCGTGCGGCCGGTGACACGCAGGCAGTTCATGGACGGTCTTTCAGTTCAGCGCGGCGATTTTTCGCCCACGCGGATTCGTCGCTGCCACTCGCCGACGGGCGCTCCTTGCCGAAGCTCACCGCTTCGACTTGCGACTCGGCAGCGCCCAGCAGCACCAGGGTCTTGGCGACTGATTCGGCACGCTTCTGGCCCAGCGCCAGGTTGTATTCGCGGCCGCCGCGCTCGTCGGTATGGCCTTCGACAGTGAGCTTGCGGCCGCGGTTGCCGGCCAGCACCCGGGCATGGCCGTCGACCACCGGCTTGGCATCGTCGCGCAACGCAGAACTGTCGTAGTCAAAATAGATGATTCGTGCTGCCGGCCAGGCCAGCAGCGCCGCCCCCGCAGCGGTGCCCGCGGCGGCGCCCGAACCGGCGCTGACCGTGGCCACGCTGGACTGCGCCGCCGGGGTCGTCGCGGTGGCGGTGGCCGCCGTCGAGCCGGCCGCCGAGGTGCCAGCCGCCGCCACCGGCGTCGGCGTGCGGCTTTCGATCGGCGTGTCGCTGAGTTTGGTTGATGAGCCGCAGGCTGCAAGCAGCACGGCGGCAGCGAATGCCGCTGGCAAAACAAGCCCGCGTGCGAACGGGCGCAAGGTGGTTCGGACAATCATGCTGGCCTCCGAGAGTGAGTAGCTATCGCGCAATGAACCGGTTACTGAAGCGAATGATCTTTCTCAGCGGCCGAACGGCCCCCAGGCCGGCTCGCGCATGTCCAGGCCGCTGCTGAGCAATCTGGTCTTGATCTTGCCATCAAGCGTGGTCGTCATCAACACGTCACGCCCCGCTGCGCGGCTGGCGTAAACGATTAGGCGGCCATTCGGCGCAAAGCTCGGGCTTTCGTCGTCCTGGGTGTCGGTGAGGGTCACCACGGTGCCCGCGACCAGGTCGAGCGAGGTGAGCCTGAACGCCGCGCCGTCGCGGTTGATGTAGGCCAGCGTCGTGCCGTCGGGGCTGATCGCCGGGCTGATGTTGTAGCTGCCCTTGAAGGTCACACGCTCGACAGCGCCGCCGCCTGCCGGCACGCGGTAGACCTGCGGGCCGCCGCCGCGGTCGCTGACAAAATAAACCGTGCGGCCGTCGGGTGTGTAGACCGGCTCGGTATCGATCGCATTGCTCGCGGTCAACCGGCGCAGCGAGGCCCCATCGCGACTGACCACGAACAACTGCGCCGGGCCGTCGCGCGACAGGGTCACGGCGAGTTCGCGGCCGTCTGGCGACCAGGCCGGCGCGCTGTTGCTGCCGCGGTGGTTGGCGACCATCGAACGCCGTCCGCTCAACACATCCTGCACCCAGACCACGGCCTTCTGGGTCTCGAAACTCACGTAGGCGATCGACTTGCCGTCGGGCGACCAGGCCGGCGAGATGATCGGCTCGGTGCTTTGCAGCGCCAGTTCGCCGCCTTCGCCATCGGCATCGGCGATGCGCAGCGTGAAGTTGCGCCCGGCGCGCGTGACGTAGCAGATGCGCGTCGCAAAAACCCCCTTGTCGCCGGTCAGTTTTTCGAAGATCTCGTCGGCGATGCGGTGCGCCGACAGGCGCAGGTCGGCGGCAGCCACCGTCGTCGCGCGGGCAAACAACTCGGCGCCCTTGATCGTGTCCCAGAGCCGGTAGCGCACATCGAGGCTGCCGTCGACCAGGCGTGTCACCGAGCCAGCAAGCAGCGCATCGGCGCCGCGGCCGCGCATTTCGTCCTGCGCCAGCGGGCTGCGCTCGTCCAGGCCGGGCGGCGCGTCGACAAACCGAAATGCGCCGCTGCGCTCCAGGTCGGCGCGGATGATCGCCGACGGCAGCACCGCCAACGCGCCCTCGCCGCGCAGGGGCGCCACCGCGATCGGCAACTGCGTCGCACCGATGCCCGAGATCTCGATGCGGAACTGCGCTGCGCAAGGCAGGGCAATGCTGGCTGCTGCTGCAGCGACAAACCGACGACGGGGCCACATGGCGCCATTCTAGGGATGCCGCAACAGGCCCCGATAATCCGCGCCACATGGATTCTTCGCTGCTGCAACGCTTCAAGCGCATTGCGCCTTACTTTCGCCACGGCCGCGGCGCCATCGGCGTCGCCGCGCTGGCTACCGTCATCGGCGCGGCCAGCGAGCCGCTGATTCCGGCGCTGATGCAGCCGCTGCTCGACCAGGGATTTGCCGGCCGCGCGCTGCCGCTGTGGCTGATCCCGGTGGTCATCATCGGGCTGTTTGCGCTGCGCGGGCTGGCTGGTTTCATCGCCGACTATGCGCTCGCCTGGGCCGCGAACCGCGGTGTGCTCGAGCTGCGCCGGTCGATGTTCGCGCACCTGATGCACGCCGACGCCGCACTCTTCACCAACCGCAGCGCGAGCAGCCTGACCAACTCGCTGGTCTACGAAGTCCAGCAAGGTGCGCTGCAACTCGTCAACGCCGTGCTCACGCTGGCGCGCGATTCGATGACGCTGCTCGCGCTGCTGGGTTACCTGCTCTGGCTGAACTGGAAACTCACCCTCTTTGTCGGTGTGCTCTTTCCCGCCGTCGCCTGGGTCATGCGCACGCTGGGCAAGCGCCTGCGCCGCCTCGTCATCGCCGGCCAGACCGCGACCGACGAGCTGGCCTATATCGTCGAAGAAAACGTGCTCGCCTGGCGCATCGTGCGCCTGCACGACGCCGCGCCGGTGCAGGCCAAGCGCTTTGGTGCCAGCAGCGAGCTGCTGCGCCGGCTGACGCTGAAAGCGACCATCGCCAGCGCCACGATGACGCCGGTGACGCAGTTGCTGGCGGCATTTGCGCTGTCGGCGGTGATCACCGTCGCGCTGTGGCAGAGCAGCACCGGCACCGCAACCGTGGGCAGCTTCGTGGCTTTCATCACCGCGATGTTGATGCTCGTGGCGCCGATCAAAAAGCTCGCCGACGTGATGGCGCCGATCACCCGCGGACTGGCCGCCCTGGAGCGTGCCGTCGACCTGATCGACAAACACCCGACCGAACAGGGTGGCAGCCACCAGGTCGACCGCGCCCGCGGCGATATCGAACTGCGCGACGTTCGCTTGCAATACCGCGAAGACAGCGCTGCTGCAATCGACAGCTTGTCGGCGCATGTCGCGGCCGGCGAAACGGTGGCGCTGGTCGGCCCGTCGGGTGCGGGCAAGTCGTCGCTGGTACATCTGCTGCCACGTTTTCTGGAGCCCACCAGCGGCGCCATTTTTCTCGACGGCCTGCCCTTGCGCGATTGGGACCTGCACAGCCTGCGGCGCCAGTTTGCGCTCGTCAGCCAGGATGTCGTGCTCTTCAACGACAGCGTGGCGGCGAATGTCGCGCTCGGTGCAGAACGCGGCGGCGAGATCGACCGCACGCGGGTCCGCGCGGCGCTGGCCGGCGCCAATCTGCTCGACTTCGTCGACGCCCTGCCGCAGGGCGCTGACACCCTCGTCGGCCACAACGGCAGCCAGCTTTCCGGCGGCCAGCGCCAACGCCTGGCGATCGCGCGCGCGATCTACAAGGACGCGCCGGTACTCATCCTCGACGAGGCAACTTCGGCGCTCGACAGCGAAAGTGAACGTGCCGTGCAAGGCGCGCTCGAGACCCTGATGCGAGGCCGCACGACCCTGGTCATCGCGCACCGCTTGTCGACAATCGAACATGCAGACCGGGTGCTGGTGCTCGATGCCGGCCGCCTGGTCGAACAGGGCAGCCATGCCGAGTTGCTTGGCCACGGCGGCCTCTACGCGCGCCTGCATGCGATGCAGTTCCGCAGCTGAGTCCTCGAAGGCGCGCCGCCGCCATCCCTGCCCACCCCACCCTTCCCACCCTTGCCGGAGCCCCACCGATGAACGCACCGATCTCGCGCTACCCCGTACCCGACCTGCAAGACCTGCCCGAGGACATCCGGGCCCGCATCCTCGAGGTTCAGGCCAAGGCCGGTTTTGTGCCCAATGTCTTTGTCGCGCTGGCACACCGCCCGGCAGAGTGGCGCGCGTTTGTCGCTTATCACGACGCGCTGATGCTCAAGGAAGGCGGCTCCTTGAGCAAGGGCGACCGCGAGATGATCGTCGTCGCGACATCGGCGGCGAACGACTGCCTCTATTGCGTCGTCGCCCATGGCGCGATCCTGCGCATCCATGAAAAAAAGTCGCTCGTCGCCGACCAGGTGGCGGTGAACTACCGCAAGGCCGACATCAGCCCGCGCCAGCGCGCGATGCTCGACTTTGCGATGAAGGTCTGCCTGCGCTCGGCCGAGGTCGGTGACGCCGACTTCGCGGCATTGCGCGAACATGGATTTGACGAAGAAGACGCCTGGGACATCGCCGCAATCACGGCGTTTTTTGGCATGAGCAATCGCCTGGCCAACGTCACCGGCATGCGGCCGAACGACGAGTTCTATCTGATGGGGCGCGTCCCCAAGGTCAAGTGATCACCTGGCGCGCCGCTGTCCGCTAGCGCTGATCGCGCCGACGCCGCTTCAATACTGCGTCGGCGGAATTTCGACCACCAGCCCATCGAGCGCATCGCTCAAGCCGATCTGGCAGCTCAAGCGGCTTGTCGCCCGCGCTTCGCTGGCGGTCATCTCGAGCATTGCTTGTTCATCGTCACTGGCCGGCGTCAGCCTCGGCGCCCAGGCCGGGTCGACATAAACATGACAGGTCGCGCAGTTCATGTTGCCGCCGCAGTCGGCGACGATGCCGGTGACACCGAGATCGGTGGCGGCGCGCATCAGGCTCTGGCCGCCTTTGACGTCAAGAGTCTGGCGTTCGCCGCCGGGCTGGATGAGGTGGATGGTCGGCATCAAAGGGCAATCGGTTCGGTGACGGGCGGTCGTGGGCAGTCGTGGGTGGTGATGTTGGTCATGGTTGCTGATGGCCTCTTGATCGCGGCGAAGTATGCTTGAGCGCATGACCGCCGCCCATGCGTCCGCCCTGCTCGCTGGCGCCACCGGCCTCGTCGGGCACGCGCTCGCGGCACAAATTCACAGCCAGCCTGGCGCACCGATGCTGCACGCGCTGGTTCGGCGCACCGGCTCAGCCCCGGCCGGATGCCAGGAAATCGTGGTTGACTTCAACCGGTTGCCTGCGCTGCCAGCGGCTGCCACGGCTTTCTGCGCACTCGGCACCACGATCGCACAGGCCGGGTCGCAAGCAGCTTTTCGGGCGGTTGACTTTGACGCGGTTCTGCACTTCGCCCACGCCGCCAAAGCCGCCGGCGTGACCCGCTTTGCGGTCGTCTCCGCGCTGGGCGCCGATGCCCGCTCGGCGAGCTTCTACAACCGCGTCAAAGGCGAGATGGAAGCCGCCGTTGCGGGCTTGGGTTTTGCCTGCGTCGTCATCGCGCGGCCGTCGCTGCTCACCGGCAACCGCGCCGCGCTCGGCCAGCCGCTGCGCCTGGCCGAGCGGGCCGCGATCGCCGTCACCGGGCCGCTGCGCGGATTCATCCCGGCGCGCTGGCGGCCGATCGAAGCCGACACCGTGGCGCGTGCGCTGATCGTGGCGCTGCAACAAGAACAGCCGGCGGGGGTGCGTCTTGTCGAGTCGGCCGAATTGCAGACGCTCGGCGCCGACGCCGGCCACGGCCGCGGCTGAAGGAGCCCGCACGATGCAGATCAGCTTCTTCGGCGCCGCCGATACGGTCACCGGATCAAAACATCTGGTCGACATCGGCGGCCAGCGCATCTTGCTCGACTGCGGCCTGTTCCAGGGCTTCAAGACCTTGCGCGAGCGCAACTGGGCGCCGCCGCCGCAGGAACTGCTGGCTGCCGACGCGGTGGTGCTCAGCCACGCCCATCTCGACCACAGTGGCTATCTGCCTGGACTCGTCAAGTGTGGCTACCGCGGCCCGATCTATGCCAGCCCGGCGACCCGCGACCTCGCCGAGGTGCTGCTGCTCGACAGTGCCCATCTGCAGGAAGAAGACGCCCGGCGTGCCAACCGCCATCACTTCTCGCGCCACGCCAAAGCGCTGCCGCTATACACCCGCGCCGACGCCAAGCGCGCGATCGCGCAGATGCGCAGCCTGGCGCCAGGCACGCCGCTCGCCGTCGGCAAGGCCAGCGTCATGCTGACGCCGGTCGGGCATCTGCTCGGCGCCTGCGCGATCACCCTGGCGCAGCGCGGCGAGACGCTGGTTTTTTCTGGCGACCTCGGCCGCCAGGCCGACCCGCTGATGCCGCCGCCGCAGAAGATCAACCGCGCCGACGTGCTGCTCGTGGAGTCGACCTACGGCGACCGCCGGCATCCGCAAGAAGATGCCCAGGCGCGACTGGGCACGATCGTGCGCGAGACCATTCACCGCGGCGGCTCGGTGCTGCTGCCAAGTTTTGCGGTCGGCCGCGCGCAGGCGCTGATGCTCACGCTGCAACGCCTCAAGCGTGCCGGCGCGATCCCGCGTGAGCTGCCGGTCTTCCTGGACAGCCCGATGGCGACCCAGGCCACTGCACTCTACCGCCGCCACCGCAAGCTGCTGCGCATCACACCCGCCGAAGTGACCGCGATGACCAGCGGCGTTCGCATCGTGACCACGCCGCAGGAGTCGATGCGCCTGAGCGCCCACCGCTACCCCTGCGTGATCATTTCGGCCAGCGGCATGGCCACCGGCGGGCGTGTGCTGCACCACCTGAAAGTGATGGCGCCGGAAGGCCGGCATCACATCGTCTTCCCCGGTTTTCAAGTCGGGGGCAGCCGCGGCGCCCGACTGGTCGGCGGCGCCACCGAAGTCAAGATCCACGGCGAATATGTGCCGGTGCGCGCTGCCGTGAGCCATCTCGAAGGGCTGTCAGGACACGCCGACTGCGAAGAGCTGATGGCCTGGCTGCGCGGCTTTTCACGCCAGCCGCCACGCCAGACATTTGTCGTCCACGGCGACCCCGCTGCGAGTGACGCGCTGCGCGGGCGCATCCAGGACGAACTCGGCTGGCCGGTGCGGGTACCCGAGCATGGCAGCACGGTGACGGCCTAAAGCGGGCCGGGATTGAATTGGTCGACCGCAACCTACTCTGCGCCGCCACGCCAGACCGCAATAAACGCCTTCAGCTTGATCCATGCGCCAAGCCGCTCGTCGGAGATGACATCGAGAAAATCCGACAGTCGTTTGGACTTGACCATCGTGTAGAACGTTAGGCTGATCGTTGGCACGAAGACGAGCAGGAAGTAGCCGAACTTGGTCAGCGGCGACGAGTCGGCCTCGGCAAAGAGGTTCATGCCCAGGAAGCCGGTGGTCACGGTGCCGATGAGGCCGAAGATCGTGACCACCGTCAGGCGCACCACGGTATTGGCCTGCCGGCGCAGGCTGTCGGCGTCGAGGTAGCCGTTCATGTCGTGGATGCGCTGCTTGACCTCTTCGTACAGCGCGTCGATCTGCAGGTGCTGCGTACACATGTGGAACAGCGCCTTGACATGCGCCTGCTCACTGATCTCGTGGAACCAGTAGCGGTGCGTGAAGACCAGGAAACCGACATAACTCATGCGGATCTGGCGCTTGAATCGCTTGATCGTCGCCGGCCGGCTGAGATCGAGCTGGGTCAGCGCCTCGGCCAGCCGGTCGGAGAACATCAGCAGCGTCGCCTTCTGGAAGTGGGCAATCAGGAAGAGCAAAAAATGTTGGTGCCGAAACTGCGCCAGCACGCCGCGGTCGCGGCAGCCGAAAAACTCGGCGCCGGCCTGGCCGACGACGACCAGCGACAGCCCCGAGCAGAGGTAGCGTGTATTCGGCGCCGCGCCGGCGTCAACCCAGAAGCGGTCGTAGCAGAAGCGCTGCTCGAAGTCCGCCAGGTGCTGCTCGGCATAGGGCAGCGCGCTGCCCGCGCCAGCCACGCCCGCACCGCTGGTCTGCGCCGGGTTCAGCGCGCCAACGCCGGTGACGAGCCCGAGGCGGATGAAATCGTTGCGCGACAGCGCGCGTGGATCGTCCACCGCCAGATAGGCCATCATCGGCATCCGGTAATACTCGATCTGACGAAACCGCAGGGTGCCGCTGGCGCTGGAATGGTGGTTCACCAGCGGCGCGAGCATGAATTCCCAGTGCGACGAGATACGCGGCGCGCGGTGCTCGCCGACATGCGCCAAAAAGGCGTCGCGCTGCTGCGCATCACTCGCAGCCAGTACCTGCCCGCTTGCATCGAGCCATTCGACCTGCGCCATGCAGTGCAGCGGCAGGCCGCGGTTGTCCCAGCCCGCCGGGTAGGCGCGGCCAAAGCGGTACAGCAGCTCCTGCGCCTGCGCCAGGCTCAGGTCGTCGGCACCGACCTCGACATTCAGCAGCACGACGTCGACGCCATAAAAGAAGTACAGGTCGACATGAACGACCGACAGCGTGATCGGTGCCTCGCCCGGCACCGCGACGACCCGCACCGCGGCGATGTCGTGGCGGCGGAAGGTGCGCATCGGCGAGCTGGCGCTGGCCGCATCGTCCTCGCGCCGCGCCCGGCCCTCGCCGTACAGAAATCGCTGCACATAAGGCAAGAAGGTCACGAACTCGTTGTAGTGGCGTTCGTGAAAGCCCGCCGCGTCGCCGGTGTATTCGTCGAACTCCTCGCGCCAGGGAGATGCCGGCCCGATATCGCGCAGCAGTTGCCAGGGCGCGCGGCGCTTCTCGGAATCGTCGGCCGCGGTCTGCGGGATCAGGCGCAGCGGCCACAACAGCACCTGGCGCAGATGGCGCACCTGTTGCGCCGCGCCGGGCGCCGGTGTACTGTCGCCGCGGTTCGGCGCCGTGGGGTCGGTGGCTTGCAACATGGGCGCAGTGTATGCAGCCGCCGGGATGCCAGCGCCAGGGCGTCAGCGGCCGCCGCGAGCACCCTGAGCACCCGCCGCCGACTGCGCCGCCCACGCGCCGCAAAGCGCATGCAGTTGTTCGAGCCCGTCGGTCAGCGCCGCCGGGCCGGGCTGCAGGATGTCGCAGGATTTGATCTCGTGGACACGTCCTGATTGCACCGCCGGCGTTGCAGCCCAACCGGCACGCGCGGCGACTTTTTCAGGCCGGAATTTTTTGCCGCACCACGAGCCGACGATCAGGTCGGGTGCGCGCCGCGCCGGTTCAGCAGGGTCGGCGATGACCCGGTCTCGGCCCATGCTTTGCAACCCCAGCTCGGGAAAGATATCGTCGCCGCCCGCGATGCCGATCAACTGCGAGACCCACTGGATCGCGCTGATCATCGGCGCATCCCACTCCTCGAAATACACCCTCGGCCGCCGCGGCCAGGCTCGTGCCCCGGCGGCGATCTGCGCATGTCGGCGTTGGCAGTCTTGAATCCAGGCTTCGGCCGCCGCCTGCGCGCCGATCAATCCCGCCACCAGCCGCAACGTGGCGAAGATTTCGTCGACGCTGCGCTGGTTGGTGACCAGCACGTTGAGCCCGGCGCGGATGAGCTTGTCGGCCAGCGCGGCCTGCATGTCGGAAAAGCCGATCACGAGGTCAGGCTGCAGCGCCACTATTCTGTCGATCTTGCCGTCGAGAAAGGCCGACACCCGCGGCTTTTCGGCACGCGCGCGTCGGGGCCGCACGGTATAGCCGCTGATGCCGACGATGCGCGCATCTTCACCGAGCAGGTACAGCCACTCGGTGGTCTCTTCAGTGAGGCAGACGATGCGCTGCGGGCCGGTGGTGGTCATGCCTGATTGTGGTCGACGCGTGCGTCTACACCCGCGTGCAGCGGCCCGATCGCGGGCAGCGCCACCCAGCGCTGCTGGCCGTTGACCCACAGCGGCTCGATCGTGAAGGCATGGTCAAAGACTTTCTCCAGTGTGGCTTGCAGTGCAACATCCGCCGGCGCGCCATCGGCATGGATGCGGCCGTCGGCGACGATGACGATGCGGTCGGCGGCGAGCGCCAGGCTCAGGTCGTGCAGCACCGTCACCACCACCGCGCCGGCACGCGCGCGCTGCAACAGGCCACCCAGCAGGGCGCGCTGGTGCGGCGCATCGAGGTGGCTCGTCGGCTCGTCGAGCAGCAGCACCGGCGCCTGCACTGCCAGCGCCCTGGCAAGCAGCACGCGCTGGCGCTCGCCGCCCGAGAGCTCGTTCAGGCGGGCTTGAGCAAAAGGCGTCGCCTCGGTCTCGGCCATCGCGGCTTGCACTGCGGCTTCGTCGGCAGCGCTGAACGCCGCCCACAGGCCGTGGTGCGGCAATCGGCCCAGGCGCACGATGTCGACCGAGCGCAGATCGCCCACCGCCTCGCCCTGCTGCGCCAGCCAGGCGACGTGGCGGCCGCGGCTGCGCGCGCTGTGTTCATGCAGGTCGCGGCCATCGAGTTGCAGCACCCCGGCGGCGGCCGGCAACAGGCCGGCCAGCGCGCGCAACAAGGTCGACTTGCCAGCCCCGTTGGGGCCGACGATGGCCGTCCAGCCGGCACCGAGCTGCAGGCTCACATCGTGCAACACGGCGCGGCCGCCGAGATTCACGCGCAGGCCAGTCGCTTCAATCATGTCGCTTCAATCATCTCGCGGCAATCAGCTCGCGGCGATCGTTTCGCGGCGATCATTGCGCGGCACTCCGGCGGTGCAACAGCACGAGCAAGAAGGTGCCGCCGAGCACCGCGGTGAGCACGCCCACCGGCAGTTCCTGCGGCGCCATCAGGCTGCGCGCCGCCACATCCGCGGCAAGCAGCAGCACACCGCCGGTTGCGGCGCTGGCGAGCAGCACAAAACCATGTGTCGTGGCCGTCCAGCGGCGCACCAGATGGGGCGCCACGAGGCCGACAAAAGCCACCAGGCCGACCTGCGACACCGCCATGCCGGTGGCCAGTGCGAGCGCGCCGACGAGCGCAGCGCGCTGGCGCGGCAGGTCCAGCCCCAGGCTGCGCGCGCTGTCGTCACCGAGCACCAGCGCGTCCAGCGTGCGCGCCAGACCGGCGGCCAGCGGCGCTGCGACCATCAAGCCTGCGAACAGCCAGAGCACGTTCCCCCAGCCGAGCAAAGCGGTATTGCCGAGCATGAAACTCTGACGCCCACGCAACGCCTGCGGCACGGCGCTGGTGACGAGGTCGCTGACCGCTGTCAACATCACGCCGACCACGACGCCGGCGAGCAGCAAGCGTGTGGTCTGGTTCGCACCGCGCGCCAGCAGCAGCGTCAGCAGCATGCCGGCCAACGCACCGCCAAACGCCGCGCCAACGATGCCGGCCTGTACCAGCCAGCCGGCCGCCGCGCCGCCGGCAGTGGCCAACGAAGCGACCAGCGGCGCGGCCGGCACCGACACCCCGACCAGCGCGCCTGCGGCGAGCACGAGCACGACGGCGAGCGATGCGCCTGCCGCCGATCCGAGCAGGTACGGGTCGGCCAGCGGGTTGCGAAACAGCCCCTGCGCGGTCGCGCCAGCCAGACCGAGCAGCGCGCCGGCCAGCCAGGCGCCGACCGTGCGCGGTGCGCGGATCTCGGTGACGATGACGTGCCCCGCCGCGGCCGGGTCGCCCAACGAGCGCAGCGCGTCGAAGGACCAGCCTTCGCTGCCGGCCAACAGCCCGGCAAGCAGCAGCGCCACCGTCGCGCCAAGCAGCGCAAGGCACAGGCGGCTGGGCGAGGCGCTCACGTGCCGGCCTTCGTGCTGCGCAAAGCGGTACTCGACTTCTCCGCGGCCGGGTCGGGCAGCCGCGCCAGGCAATCCGCCAGCGCCTGCGCCGCTTGCCCCAGGCGCGGCCCGGGGCGGGTGACAAGTTCGTACTGCGCCGCGTCGAGGGCGCAGACCTGGCGCGTCTGCAAGGCGCGCAACGGTGCCCAGCCCGGCCGCTGCGCCATCGATGCAACATTCGCCTGTGCGCCGATCAGCACCTGCGGCTGTACCCGCACGATATGTTCGGGGTTGAGCTTGGGGAATGCGCCCATCGCTGCCGGCGCGATATTGTCGAGCTGCAAGCGTGCCAGCGTCTGGCCGACAAACGACGCCGCGCCAGCCACATAGGGCGCCGCATCGACCTCGAAATACACGACCTGCCCGCGATGCCGCACCGGCACGCCGGCGGCCGCAGCTTCGATCTGTTTTTCGATCGCCTGCCAGAGCGCCCCCGCCTGCGCGGCGCGGCCGAGCAGGCCGCCGATGACTTGCAGGCTGCTCTGCACCTGCGCATGGTTATCGGAGTCAAAAGCCAGCACCTTCAGGCCCAGTGCCTCCAGGCGGTCGACAGCGCGGATCGACCGCGCCGCGAGCACGACATCGGGCCGCAGCGTGACGATGCGTTCGATCTGCACATCGTCCAGCCCGCCGAGCTTGGGCAGGGGCAATACCGCCGCCGGCCAGTTGGAGTAGCGGTCGGTGCCAACCAGGCTGGCGCAGGCGCCGAGCGCACAGACGGTTTCGGTCAGCGAAGGCAGCAGGGTCACGATGCGCTCGGGCGGCGCGCTGAAAACATGTTCGACGCCGCGGTGGTCGCGCACGCTGGCCTGGCCCCAGACGGCCATCGGCAGCATCGCCAGCGCCGCCAGCGCGGCGGCAGTGGCGCGCCCGAGCCGGCCCCAGCGTGACCTGTGACGCCGCTGCGCTGACAAGTTAGAGCCCGCCTTCATAGCGCAGGCCGATCGAGGCCTGCCGGCCCAGACCCTGGTAGTCGCGCAGCGGTTCGCGATCCACATCGGTGGCATTCAGCAGCTTGGCCTGCATCAGCCAGCGCGGGGCAAAACGCCAACGCGAGTGCAGGTCGAGCGTGGTCTCGGCCGCGAGTTGTTTGCCACCATCCGGGCGCGCACCGACGCGCAGCAACGCAGCGCCAAAGCTCCAGGCGCTGCCGGCCCAATCGACGCCGAGGTGTGCCTGGTGTGCAGCGCGCCGCGTCAGCCGCGTGCCGCTGTCGGCATCGGTGGCGTCGAGCAGGTCCAGCCGCGCGCTCAAGTCGAGGGCGCCGCCGCCGACGGCTGCGATGCGATGCATCGCGCTGAAGGCAGCGCCGAACATCCGCGCCCGCGCAATGTTGCGCGCGCAGCCGAAGTCGTAGGCCGCGTCGGGCGGGCACAAACTGCGGTTGGCCTCGTAGCCGATCAGCGCACGCACGCGGTTCAGGTAGACCGTGGCCTGCATTGACGACTTGGGCCCGCGCCAGTCCAGTCCGATCTCGACGCTGCGGCCGCGTTCGGGTTGCAGCGTGGCGACGCCGTAGCCCGGGTAGTAGAGGTCATTGAAACTCGGCGCCTTGAAGGTCTGCCCGGCCAGCGCGCGCAGCCGCAAGTCGGCACTCAACGCCAGCGCGCCGCCGAAACGCAGGGTGCTCACGCCGCCGTAGTCGGAGCTGCGGTCGTGGCGCAGGTCGCCGAGCCAAGACCAGGCCTCGCGCGCGCCGTTGAGCGACAGCACCGCGGCGTGGGTGCGGCGCTGCACATCGCTGGCAAAGCTCGTCGAAGCCGCCGCTTCGGTGTGCTGCTCGACGGCGGCCACCAGGCGGCCGGCCGATCCGGCGCCCAAGCCGATCTGCGCCGCAAAGAAGTCGCGGCGGGTGCGGAACTGGTCGACCTGCCGGCCACCGAGCCGCGAATCGTCGACGCTGCGCGAGGCCCGCGCGGTGGCCGTCAAGCCGCCGGCAAAGTCACCGCGCCAGCCGAGTGTGGTGGCTTCGATGCGTTGGCGATTGTGAAAGTCGGCCGAAGCGTCCTGGGCGAATGTCGGCGGCAGAAATTCGCTGGCGTCGTACTGCGAATTCAGCCGCGACTGCATCAGCGTCAATGCGATGCGCTGGCCGGCTACTGGCGACAACCCGATCTGCGCCTGCACGCTGCTCAGTGCATAGCCATCGGCATCGGGGTTGTGGTTGCCAAACAGGTCGCCGGCGCGCAACGCCGACACGCCCCGGCTGGCTTCACGCGACACCGATGCGGCCAGGTCCCAGGCGCCGGCCCGGGTGCCGAACCCGGCCGAGACCTCGCTGCTGCGCAGCCCACCCACCGTGGCATGGCCATCAAAACGTGGCGCGCCTTCGCCGCGCCGGGTGAAGACCTGCACCACACCGCCGACGGCATCGGCGCCGTACAGGCTTGAGCCTGGGCCGCGCAGGATCTCGATGCGGTCGATCTGCGCCAGGCTCAGCGTCTCGAACGCCGTTGCGCCGACGGTCGCCGAGCCGATGCGCACACCGTCGATCAACACCACCGTCTGCCCCGACGCCGCGCCGCGGATGAAGACACCGCCGTTCTGGCCCGGCCCGCCATTGCGCGAGATTTGTAAGCCGGCCTCGCGGCGCAGCAGGTCGGCGACCGAATCGGCCGGGCTGGCGATGATCAACTCGCGGGTGATGACGACGACATCGGCGGCCAGCCGTTCAGCCGCGACCGGTTCGCGGCTGCCCGTGATGACGATCGACGACGGCGCTTGCGCGGCCGCTGATGAAATGAAAACGAAGCCGGCCCATAGGGCGGCAGCGCATGAGCGCAGATTGAAAATCAAGGTGTTCCTCCATCCGCACGCCCCGTGCGGACCAGCGTCAAAAAACGCCGGCTCGAAGGTTGGACTCGCAGTCGTGGCCGCGCCACAAGCGCCCGCCGCCACGCCCGCATCGCCCACCGCGATACCGGCTTCCATTGCATCGGGCCGGTATCCGGGCTGGCGAGTGCCGAACGGCTGGAACCAGAGCCGTTCGAAGAGCGTGGCGCCTTCCCAGGAGCCATGAAGCCCCCAGTGGCTGCGGTTGCCACGCCCTCCTCGCTGACCGTTGCGGGGGCAGCGCCGGAATCGTCAAGACCTTGAGAGGTCTGGACCCACCGGCTTCCCGTTTAACCCTTCGCCGCGAGCGCGTCGAAGGGCACCTGGTGCAAGCCACTCGATCGTACCCCAGCACCACACCAGCGGCTGCGCATCGGGCAAGCGCGTCGGGCAGGCGCAACCGACAAGCGCATCGGGCAAGCGAGCGGGTCGCGCCAAGACCCTGCCGATATAATTTCGATTTCCCACTCGGCACTCTGGCGCGCAGCCTTGCGCGGCCATGGATGTCGCAAGCAATGACCAAGTTTGTCTTCGTCACCGGTGGTGTGGTGTCCTCGTTGGGCAAGGGCATCGCCGCCGCGTCACTGGCTGCGATCCTCGAGTCGCGCGGCCTCAAAGTCACCCTCGTCAAACTCGACCCGTACCTGAATGTGGACCCGGGCACGATGAGCCCGTTCCAGCATGGCGAGGTCTTTGTCACCGACGACGGCGCCGAGACCGACCTCGACCTCGGCCACTACGAGCGTTTCATCACCACCAAGATGAAGCGCACGAACAATTTCACCGCCGGACAGATCTACAAAACCGTGCTCGAACGCGAGCGCCGCGGCGACTATCTCGGCAAGACGGTGCAGGTCATCCCGCATGTGACCAACGAGATCCAGGAATTTGTCAAACGCGGCGCGAACGATGTCGACGTGGCGATCGTCGAGATCGGCGGCACCGTCGGTGACATCGAGTCGCTGCCCTTCCTCGAAGCGGTGCGCCAGATGAGCCTCAAGCTCGGGCCCACCAACAGCGCCTTTGTGCACCTGACCTATGTGCCGTGGATCGCCGCGGCCGGCGAGCTCAAGACCAAACCGACCCAGCACACGGTGCAGAAGATGCGCGAGATCGGCATCCAGCCCGATGTGCTGCTGTGCCGCGCCGACCGGCCGATCCCCGACGATGAGCGCGACAAGATCTCGCTGTTCACGAATGTGCAGCCGCATGGCGTGATCTCGATGTGGGATGTCGACACCATCTACAAGGTGCCGCGCCTGCTGCACGAGCAGGGCCTGGACGAGCTGATCTGCATGAAGCTGCAGTTGCTCACCCGCCCGGCCGACCTGCGCCGCTGGGATACCTTGGTGCATGAAGTCGAACATCCGCAGACGACGGTGAAGATCGCGATGTGCGGCAAGTACACCGACCTGTCGGATTCGTACAAGTCGCTCAACGAAGCGCTGCGCCACGCCGGTATCCACAACCACGCCAAGGTCGAGATCGACTATGTCGACGCGGAAATGCTGACGCCGCAGACCGTGCAGCAGCTCGCCCGCTTCGACGCGATCCTGGTGCCTGGCGGTTTTGGCAAACGCGGCGTCGAGGGCAAGATCTGCGCCGTGCAGTACGCCCGCGAGCACCTGATCCCCTACCTGGGCATCTGCCTGGGCATGCAGGTCGCGACGATCGAATATGCGCGCCATGTCGCCGGCCTGGTGAACGCCAACTCGACCGAGTTCGACGCCGATACACCGCACCCGGTGATCGCGCTGATCGAAGAGTGGAAAGACCGCGACGGCTCGATCCAGAAGCGCGATGCCGGCTCCGACCTCGGCGGCACGATGCGTCTGGGCGCACAAAGCTCCGACGTGGCACCCGGCACGCTGGCGCACCAGATCTACGGCGATGTCGTCACCGAGCGCCACCGCCATCGTTTCGAAGCGAATGTGTTTTACCTCGACCGACTCAAGGCCGCCGGCCTGGTGATCTCGGCGCTGACGCAGCGCGAGCAGTTGACCGAGATGGTCGAGCTGCCGCAAGACCAACATCCCTGGTTTGTCGGCGTGCAGTTCCACCCCGAATTCAAGAGCACACCCTGGGGCGGGCACCCACTGTTTTCGAGTTACGTCAAAGCCGCGCTCGACTTCAAGACGCGCCGCAGCGAATCGCCGGTCAAGGCGGTGGCGTGAACCAACGCCGGGGGCGGCCATGAAACTATGTGGATTTGATGTCGGCATCGAGCGGCCGCTTTTCCTGATCGCCGGCCCCTGCGTTGTCGAAAGCGAGCAGTTGCAGATGGATGTTGCCGGGCATCTGAAAGAAATCACCTTGGCACTCGGCATCCCTTTCATCTTCAAGTCGAGCTACGACAAGGCCAACCGCTCCAGCGGCAGCACGTTTCGGGGTCCGGGCATGGAGCGTGGGTTGGAGATCCTGGCCAAGGTGCGGCGCGACTTGGCGCTGCCGGTGCTCACCGATGTCCACAGCGAGGCCGAAGTCGCCGCCGTCGCGGCAGTGGTCGATGTCTTGCAGACACCGGCCTTCCTGTGCCGCCAGACCGACTTCATCCGCGCGGTGGCGCAAAGCGGCAAGCCGGTGAATATCAAGAAGGGCCAATTCCTGGCGCCGCACGACATGAAAAATGTCATCGACAAGGCCCGCGCGGCGGCGCGCGACAAGGGTTTGAGCGAAGACCGCTTCATGGCCTGCGAACGGGGCGCGAGCTTCGGCTACAACAACCTCGTCTCCGACATGCGCGCGCTGGCGATCCTGCGCGAGACCGGCGCGCCGGTCGTCTTCGACGTCACTCACAGCGTGCAATTGCCCGGCGGCCAAGGCACCAGCAGCGGTGGCCAGCGCGAGTTTGTGCCGGTGCTGGCACGCGCCGCGGTCGCCGTCGGTATCGCCGGGCTGTTCATGGAAACCCATCCCGACCCGGCGAACGCGATGAGTGACGGGCCGAATGCGGTGCCGCTTAAACATATGCGCGTGCTGCTCGAACAACTGCTGGCGCTCGACCGGGTGGTGAAGCGACAGTCCTTGCTGGAGAACGACTTCTCATGTTGACGTGCACTCTCGCGGTCCTTTCGCCTTCGACACCCGAGTCCGCATGAAGCTTGCCGAACACGGCCTGTCTATCGTCGATGAGCTGGCACGCCGTCGCGGCCCCGACGGAACGATCCGGCCTGTCACTTCAGTTGGAATGCTTCAATCGCTCGGGCATGATCCGCGAGCGGGCAAGAACTTGGGCCGCGCTGTCGCGCTCCTCGATGCAGCCTGTCTCGAAGAGGGTCTGCCTTGGCTGGGGCGACTCATCCTCTTCGAGAACGCATCGGACGACTTTGCAGGACTGTCTTGGGCGCCATTCAAGCCCTACATCGTGGAGAGTGCGCCGCGCCGAAGGCAATGGTCCGATGCTGACTTCGCGCGAATCCGCAGCGCGACGCTCTTGCTGCCGCCCGACCCCGAGAAGTGGTGGAAGGATCGACTTAGGGACGGCGAGTCAAGCTTGCTGCGCGCGCTGCTCGCAGTGCTCCACCAAACCTACGATCCTGGAGCATCCACGACCGGTAGCGAGTTGGACATCCCGGAGTACTCGCGCGAGCAACTTGACGTTGGCGTGCGAGGCAAGTACGCCGCGCGGTACGCGAAGTCGACGAACATCGCGTCATTCGATGAAGCAGAAACCACTATGACAGCCCCCGCCTACCTGATCGTCGAGATGCACATCACCGACATGGAGCAGTACAAACAGTACATGGCCGCAGCGCCGGCCGCGGTGAAGGCCTATGGGGGCGAGTACCTGGTACGCGGCGGCAAGCACGAAACGATCGAAGGTGACTGGCAGCCGCATCGTGTCGCCCTACTGCGCTTCCCCAGCTACGAGCAAGCGCGGGCGTTCTACGCCGACAGCGACTACGCCAATCGCGTCAAGCCCAAGCGCCTCGGCGCCACCGAGTACTTCAACATGATCCTGGTCGAGGGCGTCGCTGCCCCGGTCTGAACAACAAGAAAGGCAAACATTCAATGAGTGCCATCGTCGATATCGTCGGCCGCGAAATTCTGGACAGCCGCGGCAACCCCACCGTCGAATGCGACGTGCTGCTCGAGTCGGGCACGATGGGCCGCGCCGCGGTGCCCTCGGGCGCGTCCACTGGCAGCCGCGAAGCGATCGAGCTGCGTGACGGCGACAAAAACCGCTACCTCGGCAAGGGCGTGCTGCGCGCGGTCGAACACATCAATACCGAGATCAGCGAATCGGTGCTCGGCCTGGACGCCAGCGAGCAGGCCTTTCTGGACAAGACCTTGATCGACCTCGACGGCACCGACAACAAGGCCCGCCTGGGCGCCAACGCCACGCTGGCGGTGAGCATGGCCGTGGCCCGCGCCGCGGCCGAAGAATCGGGCCTGCCGCTGTACCGCTACTTCGGTGGCGCGGGGGGC
This sequence comes from Betaproteobacteria bacterium, assembly GCA_043755615.1. Taxonomy (GTDB): domain Bacteria; phylum Pseudomonadota; class Gammaproteobacteria; order Burkholderiales; family Burkholderiaceae_C; genus Rubrivivax. The sequence continues at coordinate 1,082 of JAYUSP010000162.1, read as the reverse complement.
ATGCAGATGCCGGTGCCGATGATGAACGTGATCAACGGCGGCGCGCATGCCAACAACAACCTCGACCTGCAGGAATTGATGATCATCCCGGTCGGCGCGCCGACCTTCCGCGAGGCGGTGCGCTATGGCGCCGAGGTTTTCCATGCGCTCAAGAAGATCATCGACGGCCGCGGCATGCCGACATCGGTGGGTGATGAAGGTGGCTTCGCGCCCAACGTCGCCAGCCACGAAGCGGCGATCCAGATGATCCTCGAAGCCATCGACAAGGCTGGCTACAAAGCCGGCGAGCAGATCGCGATCGGTCTGGACTGCGCGGCGAGCGAGTTCTACAAGGACGGCAGCTACGTGCTGTCGGGCGAAGGCATGACGCTCAACGCCGCCGAGTGGGTCGACGTGCTCGCCGCCTGGTGCGACAAGTACCCGATCATCAGCGTCGAAGACGGCATGCACGAAGGCGACTGGGCGGGCTGGAAACTGCTCACCGAACGCCTGGGCAAAAAGGTGCAACTCGTCGGCGACGACCTCTTCGTGACCAATACCAAGATCCTCAAAGAAGGCATCGATAAAGGCATCGCGAATTCGATCCTGATCAAGATCAACCAGATCGGCACCATCACCGAAACCTTTGCCGCGATCGAGATGGCCAAGCGTGCCGGCTACACCGCGGTCATCAGCCACCGCTCGGGCGAGACCGAAGACTCGACGATCGCCGACATCGCGGTGGGCAGCAACGCCGGGCAGATCAAGACCGGCTCGATGAGCCGCAGCGACCGCATCGCCAAGTACAACCAGCTGCTGCGCATCGAGGAAGACCTGGGCGACGGCGCCAGCTACCCCGGCCGCGGCGCTTTCTACAACTTGCGCCAGCGGCCCTGAGGCCCTGAGGCCCGCCCCGCAGTCCAGCCACCGAGCCCCATGCGCTGGTCGACCCTGATCATCGGCGCCCTGCTGCTGGCCGTCCACGCCGACCTGTGGCTGGGCAAGGGCAACCTGCCTTATGTGATGGGCTTGAACCAGCAACTGGACTTGCAGCTTGCCGCCAACGAGGCCGCTGCACTGCGCAACCGGCGCGTCGCCGCAGA
>JAYUSP010000161.1:0-6788 GCA_043755615.1 Betaproteobacteria bacterium | reverse complement strand
CCGGGACCGAAAGCGATGGCAAAGGGCAGCAGAAAAGCGAGCGACCAGGCCGCGGCGATCTTGCCGAAGTGGTGGTGCCAGATGCCCGGCGCCGCGAGCGGCATGATCGCGATGGACAGCAGCATGCCGGCAAAAGGCACACCCCACCACACCGACAACATGCCACCGTCGATCTCGGCTGCCTGCGACAGGCCGGGCCAGCAGAGCGCCATCGGTGCGGCCAGGCGGACCAGCACTTGTTTAAGAGTCATCGCGACGGGTCTTTCATTGAAACAGGCGAAAGGCCTTCGATCAGGACACGAACCGGGTGAACCCGGCAACCGGCTCGCGCTCGGTGATCAGCGAGTTCTCGATCGCCTCCGGGTCGGCATGGCCAAGCGACATGCCGCAGACGAGCATCTCTGTCGCAGGCATGCCGAGTTGCGACTCGACGATGCGGTGAAACGGCGTGAAGGCGGCCTGCGGACAGGTGTGCAATCCCCGCGCCCGCGCCGCGACCATCACGTTTTGCAGGAACATGCCGTAGTCGAGCCAACTGCCCTGGCGCATCAGGCGGTCGATGGTGAAGATGATGCCCACCGGCGCATCAAAGAAGTCGTAGTTGCGGCGGTGCTGCTCGTGCATGCGCAGCTTGTCGGTCTTGCCGATGCCGAGCAGGCCGTACAAGTCCCAGCCGACCTTGCGCCTGCGGTCGATATACGGCGGCTGCCACTCGGTCGGGTAGTAGGCGTATTCCTCGGTGTGTCGGGCGCGCTCTTCGGGGTCGTCAAAAGCCGTGCGGATAGCGGCTGACAGCGCCTGTTTGGCGGCGCCGGTGAGCACGGTCACTTTCCAGGGCTGGGTGTTGGTGCCCGATGGCGCGAACGAGGCCACGCGCAGGATGTCTTCGATCACCCGCTGTGGCACCGGTGTCGGCAGAAAGCGCCGCATCGAATGGCGCGACGTGATCGCGGCGTCGACGGCCGCGGCGGCCGCTGCGGGCGCGGGCGTGAGGGTCTGGGTGGGGATCATGCGTTGGCGCGAAGGGGTTGAATGGCGTTGAGGAATTCGGCTGGCAGCGCGACTGGGCGGCGTGTCTGGCGGTCGACATAAACATGCACGAAGTGGCCTGCCGCAGCGCTAAGTTCAGCGCCAGCGGCAAACAGCCCGATCTCGTAGCGCACGCTGGATTTGCCGACCGGCCCGGCAACGATGCCGGCGTCCACAGTTTGCGGAAACCGCAGCGGCGAGAAATAGTCGCAGTGGGTCTGTACCACCAGGCCGATGAGCGCACCCTGTTCGATGTTCAGCGCGCCGGCTTCGATCAGCCAGCGATTTACCGCGGTATCGAACCAGCTGTAGAAGACGACGTTGTTGACATGACCGTAGACGTCGTTGTCCGACCAGCGTGTGGTGATCGACTGGAACTGACGGTAGTGGTGGCGTGGCAGCGCGGCGGGCCGAGGGCTCATCCCCCACATTCTGCCGCCGGTTCGCCAGCCCACGCCTGCCAGCTCTGCTGCGCGAGTGCCAGCGTGCGGCACTGGACGGCCACGGTAGTGGCCAGATCGCGGCCGTAGCCACCGGCCATAGAGACCGCCACCGGGATGCGGCGTTCGCGCAGCCACGCGAAAACACGCCGGTCACGCTCGGCCAGGCCGGCTGCGCTGATCTTCAGGCGGCCGAGGCGGTCGTTTTCATGCGGGTCGGCGCCGGCCAGGTAGAACGCCAGCGCCGGCGGCGCCCGTCGTTGCTGCGCCCACGCGGCGTCAAGTGCAGCATCGAGCGCCGCGAGATAAGGCCCGTCGGTACAGCCATCGGCCAATTCGACATCAAGGTCGCTCGCTGCCTTGCGGAAGGGGAAGTTTTTTTCGCCATGCAGCGACAGTGTGAACACCGTCGGGTCGTCGGCAAAGATCGCCGCGGTGCCGTTGCCCTGATGCACATCAAGGTCGATCACGAACACCCGCAGCAGCCGGCGCTGCAGGCGGTGTGACTCGGCCTGCATCAGCCGCGCGGCGACGGCGACGTCGTTGAAAACACAAAACCCCGATCCTTTGTGCGCAAAGGCATGGTGGGTGCCGCCGGCCAGGTTGGCAGCGACGCCCTCGCCTTCGATGAATGCGGCACGCGCCGCAGCGATCGTCGCGCCGACCGAACGGCGGGCTCGCTCGGCCATCGCTGCCGACCAGGGGAATCCGATTTCGCGTTGTTGTGCCGCGCTGGTTGTGCCTTGCGTGACGGCGTCGATCCAGGCGGGGTCGTGGGCCAGCGCCAGTTCGCCGTCGCTGGCAGCCGGCGCTTCGCAGACCCGCAGGCCCGGCATCGACGTTCCTGCCGCCTCGCGCAGCAAACGGTATTTGCTCATCGGGAAGCGGTGCCCGGGCGGCAACGGCAAAACAAAATGGTCGCTATCAAAGGCCCGCATCGAAGTCGATTCTAGAAAGTGCGCTCTAGATTGCTGCGGCGCAGCAGAAAGTGCTTGCAATGCATCGGGAGAACCCTATACTTCGTTTCATGTTGCGGTGCAGCAAACGCCGCGAACCGATCACCAAACCAACGGAGTTTTCCATGTCTTTCCTGACCGCTGAACAAATTGTCGCCACCCAAAAAGCCAACATCGAGACCCTCTTCGGCCTGACCCAGAAGGCTTTTGAAGGCGTCGAGAAGCTCGTCGAACTGAACCTGCAAGTCGCAAAGACGGCGCTCGGCGAAGTTGCCGACACGACCCGCGCCGCGCTGTCGGTCAAGGACGCGCAAGAACTCGTCGCCCTCCAGCAAGGCCTGCTCCAGCCGGCCGCCGAAAAGGCCGCCGCGTATGGCCGTCATGTGTACGACATCGCCGCCGCGACGAATGCCGAAGTCACCAAGGCCGCTGAAAGCCAGCTCGCCGACGCACAGAAGCAGTACATGGCACTGGTCGACACCGCGGTGAAGAACGCCCCGGCCGGCAGCGAAAACGCTGTTGCGCTGGTGAAGTCTGCTGTCGCCGCCGCGAACAATGCCTACGAAAGTGTCCAGAAGGCCACCAAGCAAGCGACTGACATGGCCGAAGCCAACTTCCAGGCGATCACCAGCACGGCAGTCAAGGCCGGCCAGAGCGCCACCAAGGCCCGCCGCGCCGCCTGATCCAGCCTGCGTGGGCTTGACGGAACTTTAAGGCGAATCAACAGCTCACAGAGTTGCCGCCGCAGTCGCAAGGCTCGGCGGGTTCTCGTGGAAGGTTGTCTCCTCGGAACCTCTCGAAGTTTTTTTCGATGTTCCTTTCAAGGCCCGGTGCAAACCGGGCCTTTTCTTTTGGGCGATCGCCTTGGCCAGATCGCTGGTTGCCGGATCGCTCGTTACCCGATTGTTTGTTGCCCGATCGCTCTCGGCAGCGCTACCTGGTCAAGGCCAGCAGACGCGCGCGCAGCGATGGCAACAGCGCCAACGCCGCTTCGCGGCCGGCGGCAATCGCCCGGCTGCGCGCGCTGAAGTCGGCGCTGCCGACGCCAGCGAGTTGCGGCCGCATCACGATATCGGCATCACGCAACTCGAACTGGTTGATGCTCTTGCCCATGATCGCGAAGGTCTGCAAGAGCAGCTTGAACGGGTCGCCAGTCGGCGCGCCGTCAGGCGCCGAGGTGATGTCGACCGCGATGACCAGCTCGGCGCCCATCTGCCGCGCAAAGCGCACCGGCACCGGCGACACCAGGCCACCATCGACATACTCGCGGGTACCGATCTTCACCGGCTGGAAGATCGCCGGCACAGCGCTCGAAGCGCGCACCGCCGAGCCGGTATCGCCACGCTGGAAGAGGATCGCCGCACCGCTGTCCAGGTCGGTGGCGACGATGCCCAGCGGCAGCCGCATCTGCTCGATCGGCCGCGCCCCGGTGTGCTCGCGCACATAACGCGCCAGCGCCTCGCCGCGAATCAGGCCGCGCCCTGGAAATGACCAGTCGGTGATCGCCCCTTCGTCCATCGTCAGCGCCAGGGTCGCCATTTCGGGCCCGCTCTTGCCCGAGGCGTAGAGCGCGGCCACCAGGCTGCCGGCCGACGTGCCGGCGACGAGGTCGACCTTGATACCGGCTTCTTCGAGCACCTGGATCACGCCGATGTGCGCAAAACCACGCGCCGCGCCGCCGCCGAGCGCCAGGCCGATGCGCGGCGGCTTGGGTGGCCGTGGCGGCACGACGACGATCGGCGGCGGCTCCGCGGTGACGACGACCTGCGGCTTGGGCACGCTCTGGCAGGCCGCCAGGCCCAGGAGCAACACCGTCGACAAAACAAGCCCTGCGATCCGGCGAGCAGCCAAGGCCAAATTCCAATGCGGCATAAACATGCAACGAATATGTAGTTCTCAACAATAAGGCCGCTGCCTACAGTCGCCCGAATTCTCTAACTTCGGGGTTTTCTCGGGCATGGACATTCTGGCGGTTCTCAGCGGCTTCGGCGTCGGCGCCATCGTTGGCATGACCGGCGTCGGCGGCGGCTCGCTGATGACGCCGCTGCTGATCGGCGCCTTCAAGCTCAACCCGGCGGTGGCGATCGGCACCGATCTGTGGTTCGCTGCGGTGACCAAATCCGGCGGCGCCGTCGCCCACGCCCGCCACGGCCAGGTCGACTGGATCATCACGCGCCGGCTGCTTGCCGGCAGCCTGCCGGCTGCGCTGGCCACGATCGCGCTGATGCACGGAAGCGGCGTCACCAAGGGCTGGGCAGCGGCCCTAACCTTTTCGCTCGGCATCGCGCTGTTGTTGACGGCACTGGTCGTGGCCTACAAGAAGACCTGCGTCGCGCTCGGGCTGCGCCTCGAACGCTGGTTGCCGGAATCAAAGAAGCCGGCGCTGACGGTGCTCTGCGGCGCAGTCCTCGGTGTGCTCGTCACGCTGACGTCGATCGGTGCCGGCGCGTTGGGCGCAACGATGATCCTGCTGCTCTACCCGCGTCTGAACGCGCAGCGCCTGGTCGGCACCGATATCGCCCACGCGGTGCCGTTGACTCTGATCGCCGGCATCGGCCATGCGACGCTCGGCCATGTCGACTGGGGACTGCTCGTGGCCCTGCTGGTCGGCTCGCTGCCGGGCATCTGGATCGGCGCGCAACTCACCCGCCGCATGCCCGAGAGCCTCGTGCGCGCATTGCTATGCAGCGCGCTCGTTTTTGCCGGCCTGAAGGTCATCCACTAGAAAGAGCCAAAAAGGCGCCGCATGTACCACTACAACAATTTCGACCGCCAGTTTGTGCGTGCCCGCGCCGCGCAGTTTCGTGATCAGCTAAGCCGCCACCTCAGCGGCGAGTTGCCCGATGAGGCCTTCAGGCCTCTGCGCCTGCAAAACGGCTGGTATGTGCAGCGCCACGCGCCGATGTTGCGCGTTGCCGTGCCGTATGGCGAGCTTGCCAGCCGGCAGTTGCGCATGCTCGCGCGCATCGCCCGCGACTTTGACAGCCAAGATGCCGGCAAGGCCACGCAGCGCGGCGGCTTCGGCCACTTCACGACACGCCAGAATCTGCAGTTCAACTGGATCCCGCTCGACCGCAGCGCCGATGTGATGGACCTGCTTGCCGAGGTCGACATGCACGGCATCCAGACCAGCGGCAACTGCATCCGCAATATCACCAGCGATGCGCTGGCCGGCATCGCGCCCGACGAGATCGTCGACCCGCGCCCCTACTGCGAGGTACTGCGCCAGTGGAGCACGCTGCACCCGGAGTTTGCGTTCCTGCCACGCAAGTTCAAGATCGCGGTCAGCGGCGCGCGTGAAGACCGCGCCGCGATCCGCTGGCACGACATCGGCCTGCAGCTCGTCAGAGGCGATGCCGGCGATGTCGGCTTCGAGGTTTATGTCGGTGGCGGCATGGGCCGCACGCCGGTCATCGCGCCGCTGATCAATGCGTTTGTGCCCTGGCAGCAGATCCTCGTCTACATCGAAGCCATCGTGCGGGTCTACAACCAGCTCGGGCGGCGCGACAACCTGTACAAGGCGCGCATCAAGATTTTGGTCAAGGCCGAAGGGCAGAAATTCTTCGACGCGGTGAATGCCGAGTTCGTGCAGATCCTGAACGACGACCCGGCCGGCCATGAACACTTGATCCCGCAGGCCGAGCTCGACCGCATCGCGGCGTGTTTCGAGCTGCCCGCCGGTGTGCAGTCTGCGGATCCCAGCCTGGGATTCAGCACCGAAGACAACACCGACCAAGCCGCCGCATTCACCCGCTGGTTGCAACGCAACGTGCAGCCGCATCGCCTGCCCGGTTTTCGCGCGGTGACGCTGTCATTCAAACGCGCCGGCCTGCCGCCGGGCGACGCGACGGCGGACCAGATGGACGCCGCCGCCGAGCTCGCCGACCGCTTCAGCCATGGCGAGTTGCGTGTCACCCACGACCAGAACCTGCTGCTGCCCTGGGTGCATGCGGCGCAGTTGCGCGCGCTGTGGTCGGCCGCCAAGGCGCTGGGCCTGGCGACGCCGAACATCGGCCTGCTCACCGACATGATCGCCTGCCCGGGCGGCGACCTCTGCGCGCTGGCCAATGCACGCTCGATCCCGATTGCGGCGGCGATCACCGAGCGCTTCGAGGACCTCGACCTGCTCTACGACATCGGCGATATCGATCTGCATATCAGCGGCTGCATCAACTCCTGCGGCCACCACCACAGCGGGCATATCGGCATCCTCGGCGTCGACAAGGACGGCGCCGAGTGGTACCAGCTCACGCTCGGCGGCTCTGACGGCAGCACGCTCAGCGGCGCCGCAGTGCCGGGCAAGGTCATCGGCCCGAGCTTTGCGGCCGACGAAGTGCCCGACGCCATCGAAGCCGTGATCGAC
>JAYUSP010000160.1:0-6795 GCA_043755615.1 Betaproteobacteria bacterium | reverse complement strand
ATCAGGTCGGCAGCGTAGACGCGGCCGAGTTCCTCGGCGCCGGCATGCATGTGCACCAGTTTTTGCTGCGGCCGCGGCGCTTGCAGCAGGGTGTAACCGCCGGTCGTCATCTCACCCAGGCGCACACCGACGGCGATGACCAGATCGGCGTCGCGCACCCTGACTGCCAGCGCCGGGTTGATGCCGATGCCAACATCGCCGGCATACAGCGCATGGCGGTTGTCAAAGGTGTCCTGGAAGCGAAACCCGCAGCCCACCGGCAGGCTCCAGTTCTCGGCAAAACGCTGCAGCGCCTGTGCCGACTCCGCCGTCCAGCCGCTGCCACCGGCGATCAGCAGCGGGCGCTGCGCGGCCATCAACATCGCACGCAGATCACGCAGCGCGCCGGGCGCTGGCCAGGCCAGCACCGGCTCGACGCGTGGCAGCACCGGCGCGGTGGTCATCACGGTGAGCATGTCTTCTGGCAGCACCAGCACCACCGGGCCGGGGCGGCCCTGCATCGCGGTGCGAAAGGCGCGTGCCAGATACTCCGGGATGCGGTCGGCGCTTTGCACCTCGCCGACCCACTTGGCCATGCCCAGCGTGCCGGGGCCGAACATTTGGCCGTAGTCGACTTCCTGAAACGCCTCGCGGTCACGCTGGTCGCTGGCAACCTGGCCGATGATTAGCAGCATCGGTGTCGAATCCTGGAAAGCGGTGTGCAAGCCGATCGCCGCGTTGCTCGCACCCGGCCCGCGTGTGACCAGGCACACCCCGGGCCGGCCGCTCAACTTGCCCTGGGCTTCGGCCATGAAGGCCGCGCCGCCCTCTTGCCGGCAGGCGATGAAGCGGATGCGGTCGCGGTATTCGTGCAGGCCGTCGAGCACCGCGAGATAGCTCTCGCCAGGCACGCCGAAGCAGGTGTCGATGCCTTGTTCGATCAAGGCTTCGACGAGCGCGTGGCCGGCGCTGCGGGGTCGGGTGGCGGCGGCGGAGGAGGCGGTCGAGGTGCTCATCCCCCGCAATGTAGCCGCCGCACCGCAGCGGGCTGCCAGCCGGCGCGGTCGCCCTCAGGCCGGCACCGCCAGCGACCGCCGCGTCGTGCTCAAACCCACGATCGCGGCCGACGCGATGCCCAGCCCGAGCGCTGCAGCCGCGCCCACAAACACCGCATTCGGCTGGCCATGGTCAAGCAGCCAGCCGAAGACCGGCGCGGCGAGCGCAAAACCGACATCCAGGCCCGAATAGACGGTGCCATAGACACGTCCGGTGGCGCCCGGTGGCGACGCACGTTTGATCAACATGTCACGCGACGGCCCGGCAATGCCGGTACCGAAGCCGGCCAGCGCTGCCGCGGCCGCCGCCAGCATCCCCGGCAGCCAGCCGCTCGCTGCGACGAGCAGCATCACCGCGCCGGCGGCCATCGCCGCGGCGATCGTCAGCTCCAGCCGCTGCACGCGCGCCACGATGAAGCCGCCGACGACCATGCCCGCCGCGCCGCAGAGCATGAAGCCGGTGACGACAAAGGCCGTCACCGACAGCGGCAGGCCGTACATCTTGCCCAGAGCCGGGCTGGCAAAACTCTGCATCGCAGCCAGCGCTGCGGTGCTCCAGAAGAAAAACGAAAAACACAGCCACACCGAAGGCAGCTTCAGGAAAGCCATCGGGTGTTCATTCGGCGCCAGCGCCGGCGCACCCGGTTTTTCATGCGCCCACAGGCCCTTGCGGTCATCGATCGCATCGCGCTGCCAGACCAGCAGCGCCAACACCAGCAACGCCCAGCATGCGGTGCCGACATAGGCCCAGCGCCAGGAGCCGAACGCGGCGGCCAGGCCGATCAGAAACACCGGCGCCATCGCCCATCCGAGGTTGCCGCTGATGCCGTGCACCGAAAACGCATGCCCCAGCCTCGGCTGCGACACCCGCTTGTTGAGGATCGTGAAGTCGACTGGGTGAAACGGCGAATTGCCCAGGCCGGCCAGCGCCGCCGCGAGCATCAGGCCGTTGTAGCCGTCGGCGGTGGCTGCCGCAATCGAGGCCAGCACAAAACAGCCCAGCGCCAGGTACAACACCGGCCGCGCGCCGACGCGGTCGACAACAAAACCGGCGGTCGCCTGGCCGATGCCGGAGATCACAAAAAATACCGTCACCAGCAAGCCGAGCTCGGAGTAGGTCAAGCCGAAGTCGCGGATGAACGCCGGGAACAGCGGCGGCAGCAGCATGTGGAAAAAATGCGAAGTGCCATGCGCGACGCCGATGAGGCCGATCGTGCGCGCGTCTTCGCGCAGCTTGGGGCCGGCCTCGGCCGGCGCGGTTGGGGCGGGGGCTGCCGCAGGGGTCGTCGCCGGGGTCACATTCGCGCTCATCCGCCATCCTAGCCCGCCGCGCGGGGCGGCGGCCGGCAGCACCGGCTACGATGGGTGTCGGCGAACCCTTTTTCCCAAATATCCCAGCACCCGCCAGGAACCCGATGACCACTGTGGCCTTCGACTACACCCGCCAGGACGCCAGCGGCGCTTCGAGTACCGCGCAGGCCTGGGCGCGCGTGCCGCCGCCGCAGACGCCGTCACAGCGTCGCGCCACCAAGACGCGTGCCGCCGAGATGCTCAAGTCCCGCGGTGCGGTGCTTGTCGCGCATTTCTACGTCGATGGCGACTTGCAGGACCTGGCGCTGGAAACCGGCGGCTGCGTCGCCGATTCGCTGGAGATGGCGCGTTTCGGGCGTGACCATGCGGCGCAGACGCTGGTCGTCGCCGGGGTGCGATTTATGGGCGAGTCGGCAAAAATCCTGTCGCCGCACAAGACCGTGCTGATGCCCGATCTCGAAGCCACCTGCTCGCTAGACCTCGGTTGCCCGCCCGAAGAATTTGGCAAATTCTGCGATGCCCACCCCGACCGCCAGGTGGTCGTCTATGCCAACACCAGCGCCGCCGTCAAGGCCCGTGCCGACTGGATGGTCACGAGTTCGTGCGCGGTGGCCATCGTCGAACACCTCAAGGCCCAGGGCCAGAAGATCCTGTGGGCGCCCGACCGGCATCTGGGCCGCTACATCCAGGAGCAGACCGGCGCCGACATGGTGCTCTGGGACGGCGCCTGCATCGTGCACGACGAGTTCAAGGGGCTCGAACTTGAGCTGCTGCGCCGCGAGCACCCGCAAGCGCAGGTGCTGGTCCACCCCGAGTCACCGCAAAGTGTGGTCAGCCAAGCCCATTTGGTCGGCTCGACATCGCAGTTGCTCAAGGCTGTGGTCGATGGCAGCGCGGCTGAGTACATCATCGGCACCGATAACGGCATCCTGCACCGGATGCGCCAGCTCGCGCCGGGCAAGACCCTGATCGAAGCCCCGACCGCAGGCCAGAGCGCGACCTGCAAAAGCTGCGCGCATTGCCCGTGGATGGCGATGAACACACTGCAAGGCGTGGTCGACTGCCTCGAGCGTGGCAGCGGCGAAATCAAAATAGACGAAGCGGTGCGCGTCGACGCCCTGGGCTGCATCGAACGCATGCTCGACTTCGTCAAGAAGAACCCCGGCGCGATTGCCCAGCCGCGCGCCGGCTTCGTGGCAGGGATCGGTAGCGCGTAGAACAGCGCGGGTGCGGCCGCTTGCGCGCAAGGCTGCGCTCAAGGCGGCGCGGGGGCGGTCGATATGGCGAGGACAACGCCATCCCGGCCCTCGATGGGCAGCGCCATGAACCGCACGCTCGATTTCACCTCGGTCCGCAACCACCACGAACATGCCGTGTACCGCGCCGTGATCGAAACCGCGCCGCAGTATCCGGGCATCTCGACGCGTGCCGAGCTGCTCGTCGATGTCGCCTGCGTGGCCTTGAACCGCCTGCCGCCGCGCTACATCCGGCACGAGGCCGACTACGCATTTTTCCTGAGCGAGCGCGATCGTGCCGACATGGAGCTGGCGATCTCCGAGGCGGTCGAATTTGCCTTCGGTTTTGTGCAGGCGCGCACCGCGATGAGGGCGCGTGGTTAAGCCGGTGCCGCACACCGCGCCCGACGAGGTGGCGGATGCCCTGGCCGCCGCATGGCGGCTGGCCTACCTGGACCCGCCACGCGCGCGCGCCGCGGCGCAACAAGCGTTGGCGCATGCCGCAGCCGACTCATTGGCCGCCGGCTGGGGCCATTGGCATACCGCGCTGGCCGACGTGCGCACGCCGGGCGAGCACGATATCGCCGCGTCCATCATGCTTGCACGCCGGCTCTTCGAGTCGCATCGCGACACACGCGGACAGGTTTTGTGCGACGAAGTCGAGGCCATTCGCCTGCGGCGCCTGGGCGACCTGCGCGCTGCGCTGGCTTTGCACATTCGCGTCGATTCGGCGCCGCAGGCCGAGCGGCCGCCCTTTGATCGCTACCTGGCGCACAACTCGCGCGCGATCACGAACAAGCTGCTTGGGCAGAGCGACGCCGCGCTGTCGAATTTCTACGCGGCGCTCGAAGCCGCACAGCACAGCGGCGACGACGGCTTGATCATCAACGCGCTGAGCAATCTCGGCGGCTTCCATCAGGACCTGTACAACCTGGAAGACGCCCGCGAACTGAGCGAACAAGCCCTGACCGCGGCACGCAAGGCGGGCGCCAAACCGGTGGTCACCGTTGCCGGCGCCAACCTGGTGATGCTTTACTTTGCATTGGGGCAGCCAGCCAAGGCGCTGGAGATGGCACAGTTTCTAGAACGCCACCCCGACGAACAACTGCCCGGCGGCTTGCTGCGAATCTCGTTGCCCATGGCGCTGGCCTACCTGGGCCAAGGCGACATCCAGCGCGCTGAAAGCTGGCTGTCCAACGGCGCCACCGCGGGTGTGGCCGATGGCGATGGCGTGGTTTTCTGGTCCTGGCTGTCGACCCGCACCCGGCTCGCGCGTGGCGACGCCGCGGCGGCGCGCGAGCTTGCGGAAAACACACTCCACCAGCGTGCCGACGCCACCGACCTGCCCTACGAATCGATGGAGCTGCTGCGCGCCGCAGCCGATGCCTGCCAGGCGCTCGGCGACTCCGCAGCGGCATTGGCCTACACCCAGCAGGCACACGCCTTGTTCGAGCTGCTCGTCGGTCGCAGCGCACGCGCGCGTTACCGCGCCCTGCAGGCCAACCACGAGTACGCCCAGGCGCAACGTGAGCGCGACCTCGCGCAGCAGTTGCGCCGTGAAGCCGATCTCGACCGCCAGCGCCTGGCCGCGCTGAACCTGCAGCTCGAGACCAAGATCGCCGAAACCGAAGTCCTGCACGAGCGCCTGCGCGAACAGGCGGTGCGCGACCCGCTGACCGGCCTGCACAACCGGCGCTATCTGTTCGAGGCCGGGCCGGGCCTGATCGAACTGGCGCGCCGGCGGGGCAAGGAGCTTTCGCTGGTGCTGCTCGACCTGGACCACTTCAAGCTCGTCAACGACAGCCTCGGCCATGCCGCCGGCGACCAGATGCTGTGCGATTTCTCGCAACTGCTGGCCGCGCATGTGCGACGCAGCGACCTGCTCTGCCGCATCGGCGGCGAAGAGTTTGTGATCGTGATGCCCGATGTCGAACTCGGCGCCGCGATCGCTTCGACGCGACGTTTGCTCGATGCTTTCCGGGCAATGCCGATGCGCCACCGCGGCCAGAAGATGCCCTGCGCGTCGTTTTCCGGCGGGGTGTCGATATTCCCCGAGCATGGCGACACCATCGAGCGCCTGCTCGGCCTGGCCGACAAGGCGCTCTATGCGGCCAAGGAATCCGGCCGCGGGCGCGTCGAGCCGGTGACCTCGGCTTTCAGCACCTTCACCTAAGTGGCTGTCCTTCGTTGCGGTGCTCGGCGCTGCGGGCTGGCCGGGTCAACACGGTCGGGAAACTCACCGGCAGCGTGTGCGGGAAGTCGCGGCTGAAATGCAGGCCGCGGCTCTCATGCCGCATCAGGCCCGAGCGCACGATGAGCTCCGAACAATCGACCAGGTTGCGCAGCTCGAGCAAATCGCGGTTGACGCGGAAATTGGCATAGTAGTCGTCGATCTCGTCCCTGAGCAGGTGGATGCGGTGCAGCGCGCGCTCCAGCCGGCGTGTCGTGCGCACGATGCCGACGTAGTTCCACATCAGCAGGCGCAGCTCGTCCCAGTTGTGGGCGATGACGACCTGCTCGTCGGCATCCTCGACCTGGCTATCGTCCCAGGCCGGCGGCTGCGACGGCGCGCTCGGCGCTTGAGCCATGATCGCCTGCGCGCAGCTGTGGCCGAGCACGACACATTCGAGCAGCGAGTTGCTCGCCAGCCGGTTGGCCCCATGCAGGCCGGTGTAGGCCGTCTCGCCGACGGCATACAGGCCCGGCAGATCGGTGCGGCCGTCGAGGTCGGTGACGACCCCGCCGCAGGTGTAGTGCGCCGCCGGCACGACCGGGATCGGCGCGCGGGCAATGTCGATTCCCAGTTCGCCACAACGCGCGTGGATGGTCGGAAAGTGCGCTTTGAGGAAAGCCTCGCCGAGGTGCGTGGCGTCGAGCCACACATGGTCGAGGCCATGTTTTTTCATCTCGAAATCGATCGCCCGCGCGACGATGTCGCGGGGTGCAAGTTCGGCCCGCGCATCGTGCACCAGCATGAATCGTGCAGCCTCACCTTCGACGTTAGGCAGCTTGAGGAACGCGCCCTCGCCGCGCAGTGCTTCGGTGATCAGGAAACTGCGCTCGAGCGGGTGGTACAGGCAGGTCGGGTGGAACTGGATGAACTCCATATTCGCGACTCGGCAGCCGGCGCGCCAGGCCATCGCGATACCGTCGCCAGTGGCGGTATCGGGGTTGGTGGTGTAGCGGTAGACCTTCGCCGCGCCGCCGGTGGCCAG
>JAYUSP010000159.1:0-6844 GCA_043755615.1 Betaproteobacteria bacterium | reverse complement strand
CGATGGTTTTTCTCTCGCCGACGATCAGGCCGGCCTGCGGCCCGCCGAGCAGCTTGTCGCCGCTGAAGGTGACGACGTCGCAGCCGGCGGCCAATTTTTCCTGCGCCGTCGGCTCGTGTGGCAAGCCGTAGGCCGCCAGGTCGATCAACGACCCGGCACCGAGGTCGCTGGCCAACGGCAGGCCCTGCGGGTGCGCGATGAGCGCCAGCTCGGCTTCGTCGACCGCGGCCGTGAAACCCTGCACCGCGTAGTTGCTGGTGTGGATCTTCATCAGCAGCGCAGTGCGCGGGCTGACCGCATCGGCATAGTCGCGTGCATGGGTGCGGTTGGTGGTGCCGACTTCGACCAGCGTCGCGCCGGCAGCAGCCATCACATCGGGCATGCGGAAGGCGCCGCCGATCTCGACCAGTTCGCCGCGCGAGACGATGACCTCGCGGCCGCCAGCGTGGGCCGAGGTGATCGCCGCGATCGTCAACAGCACCGCGGCGGCGTTGTTGTTGACCACCGTCGCCGCCGGCGCGCCCGTGATCGTGCACAGCAGTTCTTCGACGATCGAATCGCGGTCGCCGCGCTGGCCACGGAGGAGGTCGTATTCCAGGTTGTTGGGCCCGGCCATCATCGAGAGCACCGCCTGCAGCGCGCTGTCGGCGAGCAGCGCGCGGCCGAGGTTGGTGTGGATCACCGTGCCGGTCAAGTTGAGCACGCACTTCATGTTCGGCGCCAGGCGGTTGGCGATGCGCTGGCGCAAGCCTGCCGCCAGCGCATCAGGCTGCACCGCAGCGGCATCCAGTGTCCCGCCCAGGGCCTGCACGCGCAGGCCGTCGAGCAGCAAACGCGCCTGCGCCGCGACCAGCGTGTGGCCATGTTCGGCGACCAGCACCGCCACGCCGTCGGCACGCAGCAGGCGGTCGATCGAAGGCAGGTCCTTGGGGCTGGCCTCGCGGCTGACCTCGCTCCTGGATTCGCTGCTGGCCTCGCGGCTGACCTCGCTGCTGGATTCGCTGCTGGCCTGGCTGGTGGGTTCGCTGCTGAATTCGCTGCCGCGTTCGCTACCCGCTGCGCTGGCCTTGGAACCGTGAACCACGGAGTCGTCGGGCCGCGTCATCAACTGCTTTCGCCGGGGTCGGGCGGTGGGTCGGTAGCGCGTTCGGGTTCGGGTTCGAGTTCGAGTTCGGGCTCGCCGTAGAGCAGCATCAGGTTCACGCCGTGGCGCTGCTTGCCGGCTTCAGACACGAGCAGGTCCAGCGTCACCGTGGCCAGGTCGTCGGCGACGGGGTCGACCATCGCGTCGCGGTCGGTATGCACGATCTTCAGGTAGTGGCCGCAGTCGTCGCAGGTTTCGGCCTGCACCGGCGCCGACGAGACGCCGGCCGCGTCGGTGGCATCGGCGGCTTGCAGCGACTGGTAGGCCAGGCTCTTTTCGCTCAGGCAATGTGAGCATTTGATGCGCAACATATGCCACTGCAGGCTGCACAGGCTGCAGTGCAGATAACGCTGGCCGGTCGCCGCGCCGGCGTTGCGCGTGATGCTCGCGGTCGGGCGGCTGCCGCAGGCGGGGCAGGCGGTGGCATCGTCGATGCGGCCGAAAGGCTGGGCGCGGCCGTGGCTTGGCCCGTTCTCGCCGCCTTGCACCGCCAGCACCAGGTGCGTGAAATAGACCTGCAAGGCCGCTGCGACGAGCGGCGAAGTCGCGAGGTCCAGGCCGCGCATGACGCCAGTGAGCAAGCAGTCGGCCTGCGTTTCGAGCCAGTCGTCGTCAGCGGATGCGAGGTGGTCGATCGCGGCGCGGGCGCCTTCTGGTGCATCCGCCCGCAGGTTGGCGAGCATCGACCGCAGCCCGGCGCACCAGGCCGGATCACGCGGCCAGTCGGTCGCGGGCAGCGGCGGCACGCCCAGCTTGGCGGCGCGGTCGAGCGTTTGAGCATCGGGCAGCGCGGTGCTCGCAAAGGCCGACGGGAAAGCGCTGAAGAGCGACTGCTGCGCATGCGCCAGGTCGGCCATAAACAGCAGGAAGTCGCGCATCGCGTGGCCGCTGTGCTGGCCGCCTGCGAGTTGCCGCAGGCGCATCTCGCGCTGCGCAAACAAGGTGCTGCGTTCGGGCCAGAGCAGGAACGGCGTCTCGCCGCCGGCCATCGCCGTGATTTCTTCCGGGCTCATGACCCGGACGGTGGCTGTCACGCTGATTTTCCTTTTTTCAACTGGCTGCGTTCAACGAATAAGGGCGCCACCGGCGCCCTTGTGTTGGCAATCGTTCTGGCAATCGTTTTGGACACCGAGCCAGAGGTCGATTGTGCCTACTTGCGCTGCGTCATTTCCTGGTGCCACAGCGGATGGTTGGCCTTGGCCCAGGCCTCGGAAACATCGCCACGGGTCATCGCCCGAATCGTGCCCTTGACCCAGATCGCGGCATAGACATGCATGATCGTGGCCAGGATCAGCACCACCGCCGATACCGAGTGCAGCAGCACCGCGGCGCGGCCGATCGTCACCGAAAAGTACGGCGTAAACCAGGGCTGCCAGAACATCACGCCGGTGACCAGCAGCACCAACAGGCTGACGGCCATCGCCCAGAACACCATCTTCTGCCCGGCGTTGTACTTGCCCACCGGCGGCATGTTCGACTTGTCCCCGCGCAGCATGTCGCCCATCTTGGCGCGCCAGGCGCGGTCGGCATCGTTCATCACGTTCTGGCGCCAGAACTTGAAGAACAGGCCGAGAAACGCGACGAACATCAGCACCCCCAAAAACGGATGCAGGATGCGCGCCCAAGGCCCGCCGCCAAAGAGGTGGACGAAGAAATAAAACGCCGGGTGGAAAAAGGCCAAGCCCGACAACCCCGCGAGCACGAACATCAAGGCGATGAACCAGTGGTTCATGCGCTCGCCATCTTCGTAGCGCTTGATCATGATGATTTCTCCTCTTCGGTCTCGATCGGTCCGACCTTGGTGTAGTGGAAGAAGCCGGCCACCACCGCGCCAATCATGCCGGCCACCGCCAGGGGTTTGGCGATGCCCTTCCAGATCGACACCATCGGGCTGATGGTCGGGTCACGCGGCAGGTCTTCGAGCTCGGGCTTGTCGGCATGTTTGAGCACGTACATCACATGCGTGCCGCCCACACCCTGCGGGTTGTACAGGCCCGCGTTGGCAAAACCGCGCTCCTTCAACTCACCCGCACGCTTCTCGCCATAGGCCACCATGTCTTCCTTGGTGCCGAAGCCGATGGCGCCGGTCGGGCAGGTCTTGACGCAGGCCGGCTCAAGGCCGACACCGACGCGGTCGGAACACAAGGTGCATTTGTACGCCTTGTTGTCCTTCTCGCTGATGCGCGGCACATCGAAGGGGCAACCCTTGACGCAGTAACCGCAGCCGATGCAGTTTTCGCTGATGAAGTCGACGATGCCGTTGCTGTACTTGACGATCGCCCCCGGTGCCGGGCAGGCTTTCAAACAGCCCGGGTCTTCGCAGTGCATGCAGCCGTCCTTGCGGATCAGCCACTCAAGGCTGCCGTCTTTTGGCTCGACCTCGAAGAACTTCATCACCGTCCAGCTGCTGGGTGTCAGGTCGCTGGGGTTGTCGTAAACGCCGATATTGGTGCCGATATCGTCGCGCAGATCGTTCCAGTTCATGCAAGCCACCTGGCAGGCCTTGCAGCCGATGCACTTGGACTCGTCGATGAGCTTGGCGACCTGCGGCGTCGATCGCACCGAAGGGCTGGGGGTTGTCGTCGCTGATCGCGCCGAGATATCGAGGGATTGCAAACTGGCCATGGTCTACACCTTCTCGATATTGACGAGAAACGCCTTGAACTCCGGCGTCTGCGAATTGGCGTCGCCGACAAACGGTGTCAATGCATTTGCCAGATAGCCGTTCTGCGTCACGCCCTTGAAGCCCCAGTGGATGGGGATGCCGACGTGGTGAATACGTTTGCCGTTCACGTCGAGCCCCTTCATCCGTTTGGTCACGACACAAGCCGCGATGACCTCGCCGCGGTTGGAGCGCACCTTGACCATGTCACCCTGCTTGATGCCTTTCTCTTTGGCCAGCTCTTCGCCGATCTCGACAAAAGGCGCCGGCTGCACGATCGCATTGCTGCGTGCGTGTTTGGTCCAGAAGTGCAGGTGCTCGGTGAGGCGGTAAGTCGTCGCCGCGTACGGAAACTCCTCCTTCTTGCCAAAGGCTTCCAGATCGCCCTTGTAGACCCGCGCGGCCGGATTGCTGATCGCTTTTGGGTTGGTCGGGCACATCAGGTTGACGCCGACCGGTGTCTCGAAGGGCTCGTAATGCTCGGGGAACGGGCCTTCGTTCATGCCGACCGCATGGAAGCGGGCGACGCCCTCGGGGTTCATGATGAACGCCCCCACGCCCTGCTCCGGCGCGGCATCCGGTCGCATGTCGGGCACATCGGCGCCACCGGCCCAGCTCTTGCCGTTCCAGGCCAGGTATTTGCGGCTCGGGTCCCAGGACTTGCCATCCTTGTCGGCACTGGCGCGGTTGTAGAGGATGCGGCGGTTGGCCGGCCACGCGAAGCCCCAGTTGGAGAAGACACCGAGCCCCGTGGGGTCGGCCGTATCGCGGCGCGCGGTCAGGTTGCCGGCCTGGCTCCAGCAGCCGGCGTAGATCCAGTTGCCGCACGAGGTGGTGCCATCGTCGCGCAGCACGGCGAAGCCGGGAATCTGCTCGCCTGCCCTGACCAGGGGCGGCGCCACCGGCGTGGTGACGATCGGCGGCCCGCTGGGTCCGGCCGGACCTCGCGCGGGCGCACCGGCGACCGCCGTGCTGGCGGTCGTGGTAACCGCGGATGGCTGAATCGCGGCCGAAGGTTGGCGCGGAGCCATCACAGCGGCCGCGCCGGCGCCGACGGCCTTGGCCGCCGTCGCCGCGTTGGCTGTGCCCGCCGTGGGCGCCTCGGCCACCTGGCTGGCGGCAGACTGTTTCGACTGCGGATAAGGCGGCACCGGTGCCGCAGGCGGTGGCGCATTGAGATCGGCCAGCGCGCGGCCGCTGATCTCGCGCAGCACCTCACCGGCATTCGGCACGTTGGCGTTCAGGTACGGCCAGGACAGCGCCGCGATCGGCTCGGGCAGCGTGCCGCCGTCCTTGGCATACATGCCTTTCAACTTGACGAACAAACGGGCAAAGATTTCAGAGTCGACCTTGGCTTCGCCGGGGGGCTCGACCGCACGTTCCTTCCAGTTGATGACGCGGCTGGAATTGGTGAAGGTGCCGGTCTCTTCGGCAAAACAGCTTGCCGGCAGGCGGATGACTTCGGTCGCGATCTTCGTCGGGTCGGCATCGTTGAGCGGACCGAAGTTCTTCCAGAACTCTGACGTCTCGGTCTCCAGCGGATCAATGACCACCAGATACTTCAACTTGGCCAGCGCCGCCGAGAGCTTTTTCTTGTTCGGCACCGCGGCCAGCGGGTTGAAGCCCTGGACGATGAAGCCGTTGACCTTGCCCTGGTGCATGCGCTCGAAGATCGCCAGGATGTCGTAAGCCGCATCGCGCTTGGGCATCCAGTCGTAGCCGAAGTTGTTCTCGGCCGTGGCCGCTTCGCCGTAGTACGCCTTCATCAGGCTCGTGTGCCACTTCGGGAAGTTCTGCGTGAACGCCATCTGGTTCGGGCGCAGCGCCTTGCCGGTACGCGCGGCGAGGTAGGTCGCACGGTCCACGTCGGCGTCGGTGGGTGACGACAGGTACCCCGACAACACCTCGGAATAGGCGCACATGTCGGTGATGCCCTGCACATTGGCGTGGCCGCGCAACGCATTCACGCCGCCGCCCGGCCGGCCCATGTTGCCCAGCAGGAGCTGGATCATGGCCATCGTGCGGATGTTCTGCGAGCCCACCGAATGCTGCGTCCAGCCCAGTGCGTAGCAGATCGTCATGACCTTGTCGGGCGCCGACGTTTCACCCAGCATCTGAGCGATCTTCAGGAACTGGTCTTTTGGCGTGCCGGTGATCTTGCTGACCAGCTCAGGCGTGTAGCGCGAAAAATGCGCCTTCATCTGCTGGTACACACACAAGGGGTCTTGCAGGGTCTCGTCGACCTTCACAAAACCATCGTCACCGATCTGGTAACCCCAGCTCGCCTTGTTGTACGAACGTTTGGCTTCGTCGTAGCCGCTGAAGAAACCGTTGTCGAACTTGTAGTCGGCCTTCACCAGGAAGGTGAAGTCGGTATTCATCTTGACGTAGTCGAGATGAATCTTGTTGTTGCTGAGCAGGTAGTTGATGACCCCGGCGAGAAACGCGATGTCGGTGCCGACACGGATCGGCGCGTAGACATCGGCGACCGCCGCCGATCGCGTGAAACGCGGGTCGACGACGATCAACTTGGCCTTGCGGATTTGCATGGCCTCGGTGACCCACTTGAAACCGCAGGGGTGTGCTTCGGCGGCATTGCCGCCCATGATCAGAACGAGGTCGGTATTCTTGATATCGGTCCAAGAATTTGTCATCGCTCCACGTCCAAACGTCGGGCCCAGACTGGACACCGTCGGTGCGTGTCAGATACGTGCTTGCGTATCCAGTGCAACCATCCCCAGGCCACGCGCCACCTTGACGCTGATATAGCCCGATTCATTCGACGCCGCCGACGACAGCAGCAGCGCCGTCGAATTCCAGCGGTTGACCACCGTGCCTTTGTCGTTGGTCTTGACGAGGTTGGCGTCGCGGTCGGCCTTCATGTGCTTGGCCACGCGGTTCAGCGCATCGTCCCAGGAGATGCGCTTCCACTCGTTGCCGCCGGGCTCGCGCACCGCCGGGTACTTGACGCGGCTGGCCGACTGGATCATGTCCATCACGCCGGCGCCCTTGGGGCACAGCGTGCCGCGATTCACCGG
>JAYUSP010000158.1:0-23193 GCA_043755615.1 Betaproteobacteria bacterium | reverse complement strand
GCACAAACTGCCGAAAGGCGTTGGCCGTGGTGGCAAACCCGCCGGGTACCCGCACGCCGGAGGCGGCGAGCTGGCTGATCATTTCGCCGAGGGAGGCGTTCTTTCCGCCAACCGACTCGACGTCGGTCATCCTCAATTGTTCAAACGGTACGACCAGGGCGGTCGCCAGCGGCTGCAGTGATGACATGGGAAGGCTCCGTGATGAAAAATCTGGGCTTCTCTTGTCGCGCGCGGCTTGGTGTCGGCCGGCCCCGCCAGGGGCTGCGCTGGTTCAGCTTGCAGGAGGCGGGGCGGGATCATCGAGGACGGCGGGGCGACAGCAAGGATCAGGTTTGAAGTCGACACGCCGTTCGGCGGGCGCGCTTCGAGGGGCGCTTCAATGGGCAGCTCGTGGCAACGATTGTAGGGAGTTCTTCCCTATGATCCGTGCGACCCCACCGCAGCCGAGGCGCGCATGCCCAATCGAACCGTGTTCTTTGTCTCGGACGGCACCGGCATCACCGCCGAAACCTTTGGCAACTCGATCCTGGCGCAGTTTGCAGCGCGGCCGCGCCATGTGCGCCGGCCTTTCATCGATACCGTCGACAAGGCGCATGTCGTGCTCACCGAAATCGACGCGGCCGCGGCCAACGAAGGCAAGCGCCCGATCGTGTTCATCACGCTGGTCAATAACGAGGTGCGTGATGTCATCGCGTCGCCGCTGTGCAAGGGCCTGGTGCTCGACATGTTTCGCACTTTTGTCGAGCCGCTGGAGATCGAGTTCGGCGTCACCTCGAACCACCGTGTCGGCCGCTTTTCAGACGCCGCCAAAAGCGAGGAGTACCACGACCGCATCGAAGCGATCAATTTTTCGCTGGCCCATGACGATGGCCAGTCGTCGCGCAACCTGGACGCTGCCGATGTGATCCTGGTCGGTGTCAGCCGCAGTGGCAAAACACCGACCAGCCTGTACCTGGCGATGCAACATGGCATCAAGGCCGCGAACTATCCGCTGATCCCGGAAGACTTCGACCGCAACCGGCTGCCGACGCCGCTGGCGCCTCACAAGGCCAAATGTTTTGGCCTCACGATCGACCCCGTCCGGCTGGCCCAGATCCGCAACGAGCGGCGGCCGGACAGCAAATATTCGTCGCTCACGAACTGCCGCTTCGAAGTCAGCGCCGCCGAGTCGATGATGCGCCGCGAAGGCATTGGCTGGCTGTCGTCGACGCACAAGTCGATCGAAGAAATCGCGACCACGATCCTGCGCGATATCCGGCCCGACCGGCTCGTTTACTGACCCCGTTCAGGCCCCGCGCCGCGCCGATTCGTACAAGCAGATCGCTGCCGCCGCGGCAACGTTCAGCGACTCTTCGCCGCCGGGCTGCGGGACGCAAATGGTGAGCGCGCAGCGCGCCAGCAAGGCCGGCGCGATGCCCTGCCCTTCGTGGCCAAAGACCCAGGCGCAGGGTCGCGGCAGCGCCGCAGCGGGCAATCGCTGCGCGGCGTGCGAACTGGTCGCCACCAGCGGCAGCGCCAGCGCTTGCAGATCTTCGATGGCCAGGCTTTCAGCCAGCCGCAGCCCGAACTGCGCGCCCATGCCGGCGCGCAGCACCTTGGGCGACCACAGCCCGGCCGTGCCCTGCAACGCCAGCACCTGGCGCACCCCGAGTGCGGCGGCACTGCGCAGGATGCTGCCGACATTCCCGGCATCCTGCACCCGATCCAGGATCACCGTCGTTGCGTGGGCGTCGATCGGCGTCGCCGCCGGCAGGTCGAGCACGAAGCCGATACCGGCTGGTGAAGGCAGCGCGCTGAAGTCGGCAAAGAGTTTGTCAGCAACGAGCACGACGTCGTCGGCAGAAGCAAGCAGACCGGCGATGCCCACGCCGCCGGCCTGTAGCCCGGCGGACTCGGCCATCACCGCCATCGCCGCACGTCCGCCACGAGCAACCAGCGCGCTGCAAAGATGCGCGCCTTCGAGCCAGACCTGGCCCAGCTTGCGATAGGCCTGCGGGTCGCGCGCGAGCTTGCGCAAACGCAGCAGCAGCGGGTTGTCGCGCGCGCTGATCCGGCGCGGGCTCATTCGCTGGCTCTTTCGCGGGATCGTTCAATGGCCTGTTCGGGTGCGTCACTTTCCGGCCGCCGCGCCGCGCGCACCGGCGCAAAACTCAGCCGGTGTGCCGCACAGGGCCCATGCCGCCGGAGCGCGTCCAAGTGCGCGGCGGTCGAGTAACCTTTGTGAGTGGCAAATCCGTACGCCGGATGCGCAACGTGCAGCTCCAGGCAGAGCGCGTCGCGGTGCACCTTGGCGACGATCGAAGCGGCGCTGATCACCTGCACCCGAGCGTCACCGCCGGCCACCGCGGCGGCCAGCATTGGTAGCACCGGCAGGCGGTTGCCGTCGACGAGCACGCGCGCTGGCAGCAGGCGCAGTCCATCGACGGCGCGGCGCATCGCCAGCAGCGTCGCTTGCAGGATGTTCAGCCGGTCGATTTCTTCGACGCTGGCCAGGCCGACGCTGCAGCACAACGCATGGGCGCGGATCTCGTCGCTCAGGCGCTCGCGCTTGCGCGGTGACAGCGCCTTGGAATCCGCCAGCCCGGCGATCGGCCGCAGGTCGTTGAGGATCACCGCCGCGGCCACCACCGGCCCCGCCAGCGGCCCGCGCCCGGCCTCGTCGATACCGGCGAGCAGGCCCGGCCGCGTCCACTCGATCCCGAGTTGTTCAAGCCGAAATTTCTTGCGCGATCGCATCGGTGGCGCAGCGCGCGGTGTCGCGCTGCAAGAGTTGATGGAGTTCTGTGAAGCGCTGCCGCAAACGGCCCGCGCCAGCCTGATCTTGCAGCAGGCGGTCGGCGGCATCGGCCAGCGCTGCCGGCGTGCAGGCGTTCTGGATCAACTCCGGCACGACAAACTCGCGGCACAGGATGTTCGGCAGCCCGACCCAGGGTTGGTAGGCCATGCGTTTCATCAGCTGCCAGCTCAAAGGATGCATGCGGTAGGCAATCACCATCGGACGCTTGAACAGCGCCGCTTCGAGCGTCGCGGTACCGCTGGCGATGAGAGTCAGGTCGCAGGCGGCGAGCACCTCGTGCGAACGGCCGTCGATGAGTTGCAGCCCGGCGGGCGCATCACGCGCCGCAATGGCTTCGACCATCGCGCGCAGGCCCGGGGCCACCGGCAGCACAAACTGCATACCGGCATGGCGCTGTGCCAGCAGCGCGGCAGCACGCATCAAGGTCGGCGCGATGGTCTCGATCTCCGAGCGCCGGCTGCCGGGCAGCAGCGCAACCACCGACGCATCCTCGCCCAAGCCCAGCGCCTTGCGCGCCGCCGCGCGCGGCGGCTCGATCGGGATCGCGTCGGCCAGCGGGTGGCCGACATAGGTCGCGCGCACACCATGCGGGCGCAGCATCTCGGGCTCGAAAGGAAACAGGCACAGCACCTGGTCGGCGCTGGCGGCGATGCGCTTGGCACGCCCGCCGCGCCAAGCCCAGATCGACGGGCAGACAAAGTGGATCGTCTTCATGCCGCGCGCGCGCAGCCGGGCTTCGAGGCCGAGGTTGAAATCCGGCGCATCGACCCCGATGAAGGCGCGTGGTGGATCTGCCAGCAGCCGCTCGGCCAGCGCATCGCGGATGCCGGCGATCTCGCGATAGTGGCGCAGCACCTCGACATAGCCGCGCACCGCCAGCTTGTCGCTCGGCCACCAGACGTCGAAGCCATGCGCCGCCATGCGCGGCCCGCCGATGCCCGCCATCTGCAGCTGCGGCCAGCGTGCCCGCAGCCCGCCCATCAGTAGCCCGGCGAGCAGGTCGCCGGAGGCTTCACCGGCGACCAGGCCCAGGCGCATCGGCATCGGCATCGGCACCGGGCGCTTCAGCGCGCGATGCCGCGTGTCGATGCGGCAAGAAAGTCGAGCATCCGGCGCACGTCTTCGGCGCCACCTTCGGCCGCTTCAGGCGTTGTCAACGCAGCCGGCAACGCCGCGATCGCCGCCCGGGCCTGGTCCAGCGTCAGACCGTCGCGGTAGAGCAGCCGGTGCATCTTCTTGACTAGCGCGATGCGCTCGCCTGAAAAACCGCGCCGGCGCAGGCCTTCAACGTTGAAACCGTGGACCCCGAGCGGGTTGCCCGAGACCATCACAAAAGGCGGCACATCCTGCGAGACATGGCTCTGGAAGCCGGTCATCGCGTGGGCGCCGATATGGACAAACTGGTGCACCCCCGTCAGGCCACCGACGATGACCCAGTCGCCGATATGCACGTGGCCGGCCAGCGTCGCGTTGTTGGCCAGGATCGTGTGGTCGCCGAGTTGCACATCATGGGCAACATGCACGTAGGCCATGACCCAGTTGTCGTTGCCGACGCGGGTCACGCCGCCGTCCTGCACGGTGCCGCGGTTGAAGGTGCAGAACTCTCGGATCGTATTGCGGTCGCCGATGTGCAAAGCCGTCGGCTCACCGGCGTACTTCATGTCCTGCGGTGCGGCGCCGATCGAGTTGAAGGGGGATATCCGGTTGTCGCGGCCGATGACCGCTGGCCCTTCGATGACGCAGTGCGGACCGATCTGGGTGCCGGCGCCGACCTGGACCCCGGCACCGATCAGCGTGTAGGCACCGACGCTGACGCCCTCGGCGAGCTCGGCGCCAGCGTCGACGATCGCGGTCGGATGAATGACGGCCATGAAAAATGCTTGCGGTGCGCAGCAGCCCGCTCAGGGCACCTTGCGCATCGTGCACATCAGTTCGGCCTCGACCGCGAGCGCGCCGTCGACGGTGGCGCGCGCGGCAAATTTGTAGATGCCGGACTTGGAGCGCAGCAAGGTCACTTCAAGGATCAACTGGTCGCCGGGTTCGACCGGCCGCTTGAATCGCGCACCGTCGATGCCAGCAAAGTAGACCACGGTGCGGTCGTCGGGGTCTTCGCCGGCGGTTTCGAACGACAGCACCGCGGCGGCCTGGGCGAGTGCTTCGAGCATCAGGACACCCGGCATTACCGGGCGCACCGGGAAGTGACCGACAAAATACGGCTCGTTGATGGTGACGTTTTTCAGCGCCTTGATGCGCACGCCCTTTTCAACCTCCAGCACCCGGTCGATCAGCAACATCGGATAGCGATGGGGCAGCTTTTTGAGTACCTGGTTGATGTCCAACGTGGTCATTTTGATTTGGCCTCCAACGCACGCAAGCGGTCGCGCATCGCATGCAACTGACGCAGCGTGGCGGCATTTTTTTCCCAGGCCGCATTGTCGTCGAACGGGAAAACGCCGCTGTACTGGCCCGGCTTGCGGATCGAGCGCGTGACCACCGTCGCCGCCGAGATATGCACATGGTCGACAAGCTCAAGATGGCCGAGGATGATCGCGCCGCCACCCGCTGTGCAATGCGCGCCGATCCGGGCACTGCCGGCGATGCCCACGCAGCCGGCCATCGCACTGTGCGCGCCGATGTGCACGTTGTGGCCGACCTGGACCAGGTTGTCGATCTTGACGCCGTCTTCGATCACGGTGTCTTCGAGCGCACCGCGGTCGATGCAGCTGTTGGCGCCGATCTCGACATCGTCGCCGATGCGCACCGCGCCGAGTTGTTCGATCTTCTCCCAGCGCCCGCCGTCGGGTGCGAAGCCGAAGCCGTCGGCACCGATCACGACACCGGCATGCACGATGCCCCGCGCGCCGATCGTGCAGCGATCGCCGAGCACGACATGCGCACCCAGGCGGGTGAGCGCGCCGACCGCGGCATCGTCGCCGACCACACAATGCGCGCCGATGACCGCGCCGTCGGCGATCTGCGCACGTTCGCCGATCACCGCCAGCGCAGCGATCGTCGCGCCGACATGCACCTGAGCCGAAGCGGCCACGATCGCGCTGGCATGGACGCCGGCCGGCGGCGGCTTGCGCGTCTGCAGCGCCCACCATTGGGTCAACCGCGCAAAAGCCAAGTAGGGGTCAGCGCAGACGATGGCACTGCGGCGCTGCAAGACCGCGTCGCGCTGCGCCGGGCCGACGATCACGCAGCCGGCAGCCGATGCCGCGAGTTGCGCCTGGTACCTGGGGTTGGCCAGAAAACTCACTGCGCCCAAGTCCGCCGCCTGCAAGCCGGCGATGCGCGTGATGCGCAGTGTGGCGTCGCCGATCAATTCACCGCCGAGCAGCGCGGCCAGTTCGCTTGCACTGACCTGCACCGCGCCGCTTTCGGTCGGGTTACTTGCCCGGCGCCGCAGACGTGTTCAACAACTTGATCACCTTGTCGGTGATGTCCACGCGCGGGCCGGCGAAGACCACCTCTTGCAGGATGACGTCGTACTTCTCGCTGTCAAAGATCTGCTTGATAACCTTGTTGGCGCGCTCGACCACCGTCGCCAGCTCTTCGTTCTTGCGCTGCGCGAGGTCTTCCTGAAACTCCCGCCGCTTGCGCTGCAGATCGCGGTCTTGTTCGATAAGTTCGCGCTGGCGTCGGTTGCGCTCGTTTTCGGCCGTCGTCGGGGCGTCTTTCTCGAGCTTGTCGGCGGCGGCCTTGAGCCGGGTACCCAGGTCATTGAGCTCGCGGTCGCGCTTGGCGAACTCGGCTTCAAGTTTGGTCTGCGCCGCCTTGGCCGGGATGGAATCGCGCAGCACACGTTCGCTGTTGACGTAGCCGATCTTGAGCTCCTGGGCCTGCGCAGCACCGGCAAAAGCCAGCAGCACGGCCGAGAGTGCGAACAGATTCTTTAACGAGGTCTTCATCAGAACGCGGTCCCGATCTGGAATTGAAACTTCTGGATTCTATCTCTGGGCTCGGACTTGATCGGGTTGCCCCAGCTCAGCTTCAGCGGGCCTACCGGCGAGATCCAGCTCAGGCCAAAACCTGCCGATGCGCGCAGGCTGTCGGTGGTGACCTTTTCGCCGTCGCGCCAGACGTTGCCGACGTCGGTGAACGCGAAGATGCGCAGCGACTTGTCGTTGCCCGTACCCGGCACCGGGAAATACAGCTCGGCGTTCAGGTTCAGCCGGCGTGCGCCACCGATGAAGGCGCCGGTGGGGTCGACAACGCCCAGCGAACCCTGCTCGAAGACGCGCACCGAGCCCAACCCGCCGGCGTAGAAGTTCTTAAAGATCGGGAACGGCCGGCCACCCAGGCCCTTGCCGATGCCGATCTCGGCATTCACGCCGAGCGACATCTTCAGCGGCAATTGCCAGTACTGCTGGAACTGCACATTGGTGCGCAGGTAGCGCACATCACCGGCGATGCTCCACTCGATGTTCACCCGCTGGTAGCGGCCGGCGGTGGGCGTCAGTACGCTGTCGCGCTGGTCGCGCTGCCAACCCAATGTGAGCGGCATCGAATGGCTGACCGGGCCGAACTGTTCGCGGTACAGGAAATAGCTGTTCGGGATCGCGGTGGCGGCGCGGATCTCGGTGCGCTCCAGGCCGAGGCCGAAGAACACCGTGTCGCTCTCGGAGAACGGCACCCCGAAGCGCAAGGTCGCGCCGGGCGTGGCAAGCTGGTACTGGTCGCCCAGGCTGTTCAGCGGCCGGCTGGTGCGGTAAAAAACATCGATCGCCCGCGAGATGCCATCGACCGTGAAATACGGGTCGACGGTGCTGAAGACCAGGGTCCGGTTGGTCTTGCTGGTATTGATTTCAACGCCGAGATAGTTGCCCGAGCCAAAGACGTTATCCTGCTTAAGCGACGCGTTGAGGCCCACCTTCTCGGCGTTGGAATAGGTCAGGCCAAAGAGCAGGTTGCCGGTCGGCCGCTCTTCGACGGTGAACAGAAGGTCGACCTGGTCGGGCTGGCCGGGGACTTCGATCGTATCGACCGTGACCTCTTTGAAATAGTCCAGCCGCTCGACGCGCTCGCGCGACCGTTTGATGCGCTGCCCGTCATACCACGAGGCTTCGAGCTGGCGCAGCTCGCGGCGGATGACTTCGTCGCGGGTGCGTGTATTGCCGGCGATGTCGATGCGGCGCACATAAACCCGCCGCTGCGGCTCGGCGGTGAGCACGACCACCACCTGCCCGCTGGCACGGTCGATCTCCGGCCGCTGCTCGACCCGCGCAAAGGCATAGCCAAAACTGCCGAAGAGGTCGGTGAAGCGGCGCACCGTCGTGGCCACTTCTTCGCCACGGTAGGCCTCACCAGGGCGGATCGCCACCAGCGAGCGGAACTCCTGCTCGCGGCCAAAATACTGGCCTTCGAGCTTGACCGCGGTCACCGTGTAGGGCTGGCCTTCGCGGATCGATATCGCGATGTCGATATTCTGTTTGTCAGGCGAGATCGTGACCTGCGTCGACTCGACGGTGAACTCCAGATAACCGCGGTTGACGTAGTAGGCGCGCACGGTCTCCAGGTCGGCATTGAGCTTGGCACGGGCGTAACGGTCGGACTTGGTGTACCAGGTCAACCAGCCACCGGAGGTGAGATCCATCAGCGACAGCAGTGCCGATTCGCTGAACGCCGTCGCGCCGGAGATGCGGATCTCGCGGATCTTGGCCGCCTCGCCTTCGTTCATCGTGAAAGTCACGTTGACGCGGTTGCGCTCCAGCGGCGTGATCGTGGTCACGACCTCGGCGCCATACAGACTGCGCGTCAGGTACTGGCGTTTGATTTCTTGCTCGGCGCGGTCGACGACCGAGCGGTCGAAGGGCAGGCCCTCACCAATGCCCGAATCCTTGAGCGACTTGATGAGCTGGTCCTTGTCGAACTCCTTGAGGCCGACAAAGGTGACGTTGGCGATCACGGCGCGCTCGTCCACGATGACAACCGCGACTTCGCCTTCAATATCGATGCGAACGTCCTTGAACAGGCCGGTGGCGAACAAGGCGCGCAGGGCGATCGCGCCCTTGTCGTCGGTGTAGGTGTCGCCGATGCGAAACGGCAACGCGGCGAAGACCGTGCCGGGGTCGGTGCGCTGCAGGCCTTCGACGCGGATGTCCTTGATCACGAAGGGCTCGACGGCCCTCGCCGCGGGTGAAACCAGTGCGGCGACCGCAGCCATCATGACCACTGCGGGGCGCAGCGATCCAATCGGAAAGAGGAGTGACATCGGGGAAGAGGATTCAGTGCAGGCCGAAAAGGCGGGCCACATCGTTGAAGAGGGCCACCGACATCATCACCAGCAGCACTGCAACGCCACCGCGCTGAAGCCGGTCGAGCCAGCGCTCGGGGACCGGGCGCCCGGTCACCCCTTCGAAAAGATGATACATCAGGTGCCCACCGTCCAGCATCGGCAGCGGGAGCAGGTTGAGCACCCCCAGGCTGACGCTGACGAGGGCTAGAAATGCGAGGTAATAACTCAGGCCCTGCTGCACCGACTGGCCGGCGTAGTCGGCAATCGTCAGCGGCCCGCTCAGGTTGCGGATCGAGGCCTCGCCGACGAGCATGCGGCCGAGCATCTTCAGCGTCAGCACCGACACTTCCCAGGTGCGCACCGCGCCTTGCGCCAGGCCGTCGACGGGGCCGTGGCGCACCAGAACCATCTCCACCGGCTGGCCGACGTAAGCGTCGATGCGGCCGAGTTTGGCGGCGCTCGTCGCAAGTGTTGTGGCGCCTGCTGCGCCGGCGCCGTCGCTGCTGCGCGGTGCATCGATCAGCCGCGGCGTGACCGTCAGCTCGATGACATTGCCGCCTCGATCAACGCTCCAGCGCATCGGCACCGGCTCGTTGCCCAGCACCGATTCGCGGATGCGCTGGAACAGCGGGCCGGCATCGCGCACCGGCACATCGTCGACCCGTAGCACGCGGTCGCCGGTGCGCAGGCCGGCCGCTGCCGCCGGCCCGCCGGGTTTGACTTCACCCAGCACCGGCTCGCTGAACGGAGCGCCCAGGCCGATGCGTTTCATCAAGCCGGCGTCGACCTCCTGGCTCTGCAACTTGTCGACATCCAGGCGCACCGTGCGCTGGCCACGGCCACTGCGGTCGCTGACCTTGAGCTGGATCGGCTCGCGCTGCATCGCGGCCTGCGTGACCTGCCAGCGCAGGTCGGTCATCGAGCGCACATCGCGCCACTCGTCGCCGTCGATGCTCGTCGAGCGCACCCAGTCGCCAGCGGCCAGGCCGGCCTTGTCGGCCAGGCTCTGCGCGACGGGCGTGCTGAGCACCGCTTTGGGCTCGTCGACGCCGATCCAGTTGGCGGCGGCGAGCAGCAGCACCGCCAGCAGCAGGTTCGCCAGCGGCCCGGCGGCAACGATCGCACTGCGCTGCCACAGCGGCCGGTTGTTGAAAGCGCGGTGGCGCTCGCCTGGCGCCACCGGGCCTTCGCGCTCGTCGAGCATGCGCACATAACCGCCCAGCGGCAACGCCGAGACGACAAATTCGCAACCGTCGGCGCCGATGCGGCGACTGAAGATGACGCGCCCGAAGCCCACCGAAAAGCGCAGCACCTTGACCTGGCAGGCCACCGCGGTGCGGTAGTGACCGTACTCGTGGATCACGATGAGCACACCCAGCGTGAGCAGGAAAGCAAGCACGGTGGTGATCATCGAGCGAGTCCCTTCACGATGGCCTGCGCGGCGCGACGCGCCGCGGCGTCGATCACGAGCAGGTCGCCGACATTCGCCGGCCGGTTGTGCACGCCGAGGGCGCCGGCTTCGGCTTCGATGGTTTGCACATTGACCCTGTGAATGTCGGTGAAGCGAATGATTCCGCTGAGGAAGGCCGCGACCGCGACCTCGTTGGCGGCGTTGAGCACCACGCTGCTGCCTTCGGGGCCGCTCAAGGCGTCGTACGCGAGTTGCAGGCCGGGGAAGCGGCGTGCATCAACCGCCTCGAAGCTCAAGTGCGACAGGGCCAGCAGGTCGAGCCGGCTGGCCCCCGATTCAAAGCGCGCCGGATGCGACAAGCCATAGGCGATCGGCACCCGCATGTCAGGCGTGCCGAGCTGCGCCAGCACCGATTCGTCGCGGCACACGACCATCGAATGGATAATGCTTTGCGGGTGAATCAGCACCCGGATCTGCGATGGCTCGAGATCAAACAACCAGCGCGCTTCGATGACCTCGAGCGCCTTGTTCATCATCGTTGCCGAATCGACCGAGATCTTCGCGCCCATGACCCAGTTCGGGTGCGCCACCGCCTGCGCGGGCGTGACGTCGGCCAGCGTCGCCAGGTCGCTGCTTCCGAACGGCCCGCCGGATGCGGTGAGCAAGATATGGTCGATCATCGCCGGCCAGCGGCTGCGGTCATCGGGCAGGCACTGGAAGATCGCCGAATGTTCGCTGTCGATCGGCAGCAGCGTGGCACCACCTTCGCGCACCGCAGCCATGAAGAGCGCGCCGCCCACCACCAGCGCTTCTTTGTTCGCCAGCAGCAAGCGTTTGCCGGCACGCGCCGCGGCCATGCAAGGGCCCAAGCCGGCGGCACCGACGATCGCCGCCATCACGCTGTCGACATCGCTGCTCGCCGCCAACTGCTCGAGCGCCGATTCGCCGACGAGAATTTCGGTTGCCGGCGAAGCGCCTTCGAGCTTGGCGCGCAGGGCTTGCGCCTGCGCCGCCGTCGGCACCACCACCACTGGCGGTTGCCATCGGCGGCACTGCCGGCTGAGTTCGTCGATGCGCTGGAAAGCCGACAGGCCGGCGACTTCAAACCGATCCGGGTGGCGCGCGATGACATCCAGCGTGCTCACCCCGACCGACCCCGTCGAGCCCAGGATGGCCACCCGCTGACGCCGCGCAGCAGTCATTCAGGCACCCTACGGCCTGCGGCCGGCCTGGCCCGCAGAGGGGCCAGGCGTGCGCCAGGCACGGCCCGCCCGCAGGGGCGGCCCGTGTCCGGGCGCACTCCGCCCGAGCGGGATTTCGCCCTCAAGAATCCCTCGGCGCTCAAATCAGCGACCTCAGGGCCAGCGCAATCGGGAACACCGGCAGCAGCGCATCGAGCCGGTCGAGCACACCGCCGTGGCCAGGCAGCAGGCCACTTGAGTCCTTGGCACCAGCGGCGCGTTTGACGAGCGACTCCATCAGGTCGCCAACCACGCTCATCGCGCTCAAACCCGCCGTGAGCACAAAAAACCCAGCCCAGCCATAGCGGTTGCACAGGCTTGAATACAGGCTGTCGGCGTCGACCGGCAGTTGATGATCGATGACCAGCATCCAGAACAGGCCGAGCGCCCAGACGCCGAGCAGGCCGCTGAACGCACCTTCCCAGCTCTTGCCCGGGCTGATCGTCGGCGCCAGCTTGCGGCGACCGAAGGCGCGCCCGCCGGCATAGGCCGCGATATCGGCCACCCAGACCAGACAAAACACCGAGAGGATAAAGTTCAGCCCGATCGCACGCGCGTGCACCACCGCCAGCCAGGCGGCCCACAAGGCGACCAGACCGAGGATCCAGCGCTGCGGCTGGGGCACGCGCTGCCACAGCGCCGGGCCGGCGCGCAGCGCGAGCGCGCCGCCGATGATCCAGACCGCGGCAGTGAGCCACCAGATCGCCGCCGACGCGGCTGCCGTCCATTTGAAAATCCAGGCAATCACGCAGGCGCCCGCCAGGCAGGCGCCCATCGCCAGCGAGCCGGGCCCGCCGGCATCGTTCAAGCGCCCCCATTCCCAGCCGGCGGCGGCAATCAGCAACAGCGTCAGCGCAGCAAAGGCCCAGGGCTGCGATGCAAACAGCGCCGGCAGCAGCAGGGCCAGAAGTACAACCGCGGTGACGATTCGCTGGCCAAGCATTGCCGCGACTCAGCCCGTCTGCGAGACGGCTGCGGACTCGTTAACGCCGCCAAAACGGCGGTCGCGGCCGGCGAAGGCGGCCAGCGCGGCGTCGATCTGCTCGGGCCCGAAGTCGGGCCACAGGCAGTCGGTAAAGAACAGCTCGGCGTAGGCCGCCTGCCAGAGCAGGAAGTTGCTGATGCGCAATTCGCCGCCAGTGCGGATGAAAAGATCCGGGTCGGGCGCGAAGCTTAAGCACGTATAGCGGCCGAAGGTTTCTTCGGTGAGGTCTGCAGCGGTGATGCCGTCGGCAATCGCGCGCTGCGCGGCCTGCACCATGTCCCAGCGGCCGCCGTAGTTGAAGGCCACCGAAAGCGTGATGCGGGTGTTGTGCGCGGTCGTCGATTCGGCCTGCTCCCAGGCCTCGCGCAGCTTGTCGGAAACCTTGCTGCGGTCGCCGATGATGCGGATGCGCACACCGTCGCCGGCCATCACCGCGAGGTACCTGGACACGGCGAGCAGCACCAGGCTCATCAACCCGGAAACTTCTTCGGCCGGGCGCTTCCAGTTCTCTGACGAAAACGCGAAGACGGTGACGTACTCAACACCCCGCTCTGCAAACAGATTCACCGCCCGCACCAGCGTGTCAACCCCGGCCTTGTGGCCGAAGACACGCGGCATGAACCGTTTTTTGGCCCAGCGGCCGTTGCCGTCCATCACGACGGCGACATGGCGGGGGACGAAGGCGTGGCGGTCCAAGGCGGGTGGCGGACGCTGGCTCAGACGGCCAGGATCTCCGCTTCCTTGGCGTGCACCAACCGGTCGACCTCGGCGACGACGCGGTCGGTCAGGCGCTGGACTTCGTCCTGCGCGCGGCGCTCTTCGTCTTCTGATGCAGTCTTGTCCTTGAGCATCTTTTTCAGATGTTCGTTGGCATCGCGGCGCAGATTGCGCACCGCGATCTTGCAGTCTTCGCCGGCGTTGCGCACGACCTTGGTCAGGTCCTTGCGGCGCTCTTCGGTCAGCGCCGGCATCGGCACGCGGATGAGGTCACCCTGCGCGGCCGGGTTGAGGCCAAGGTCGGATTCGCGAATTGCCTTTTCGATCTTCGCGCCGAGGCCCTTTTCCCAGGGCTGCACGCTGATCGTGCGGGCATCGAGCAAGGTCACGTTGGCGACCTGGCTGATCGGCACCATCGAGCCGTAATACTCAACCTGGACCTGGTCAAGGATGCCAGGGTGGGCGCGGCCGGTACGGATCTTCTGCAATTCGGATCTCAGCGCGTCGATGGACTTGCCCATCTTGGCTTCGGCGGTCTTCTTGGTTTCTGCGATCGTCATCGTGGCCTCAGGCGCTGATCAAGCATCAGTCATCAAACGTGCACCAGCGTGCCCTCGTCTTCGCCGCGCACGACACGCAGCAGCGCGCCGGGCTTGAAGATCGAGAACACCTTGATCGGCAGGCGCTGGTCGCGGCACAGCGCAAAAGCGGTGGCGTCCATCACCGCCAGGTTTTTCGAGATCACCTCGTCGAAGGTGATCGTCGTGTAGCGCTGGGCCTCGGGGTCTTTCTTGGGGTCGGCGGAATAGACGCCGTCGACCTTGGTTGCCTTGAGCACGATCTGTGCGCCGATCTCGGCGCCGCGCAGCGCGGCTGCGGTGTCGGTGGTGAAAAACGGGTTGCCGGTACCGGCCGCAAAGACCACGACCTTGCCTTCTTCGAGATACTGCAAGGCCTTGGGCCGGATGTAGGGCTCGACGACCTGTTCGATCGAGATCGCCGACATCACACGCGCGGTCATGCCTTCCTGGCGCATCGTGTCGGCCAGCGCGAGTGCATTCATCACCGTGGCCAGCATGCCCATGTAGTCCGCGGTGGCGCGGTCCATGCCGACCGAGCCGCCGGCCACGCCGCGGAAGATATTGCCGCCGCCGATGACGACCGCGACTTCACAGCCGAGTTCGGTGACCTGCCGCACCTCTTGCACCATGCGCACGATGGTCGCGCGGTTGATGCCGTAGGCGTCGTCGCCCATCAGGGCCTCGCCGGAGAGCTTGAGCAGGATGCGTTTATACGCCGGCATTCAATGTCCTCGTTGCGCCCGGTCTGTGGATTCGGCCTGAGCTTGCGGTGCGCGCAGTGTAGCGGGCAGGCCTGGCGCCGCCGGGCCTGTGCACGGCCGTTGCGCTACGCCTCGCCGGGCCGCGCCTGGCCGCGCACTGCCGTTTTATCAGGAGCCCTTCGCGGCCGCCACCTGCGCGGCGACTTCGGCAGCAAAGTCATCGGTCTTTTTCTCGATGCCCTCGCCCACCACGTAGAGCGTGAAACCCGTGACCGCCGTGTTGGCGGCCTTGAGCATCTGCTCGACGGTCTGTTTGTCGTTCTTGACGAAGGTCTGGTTCAAGAGCGAGACCTCCTTGAGGTACTTCTGCACCGAGCCTTCGACGCGCTTGGCGACGATCTCGGCCGACTGCGCCACCTTGCCTGCGGCGACTGCCGTGGCAGCATCTTCGGCGGCCTTCTCGGCAGCGATGCGGCGTTCGCGCTCGACCAGCTCAGCCGGCACCTCGGCCGACGACAGCGACACCGGCTTCATCGCTGCGATGTGCATTGCGGCGTCCTTGGCCGCCGTGGCGTCGCCGTCGAACTCGACCATCACGCCGATGCGGGTGCCGTGCAGGTAGTGCGCCAGGCTGCCACCGCCTGCATAACGCTTGAAGCGGCGGATCGACAGGTTCTCGCCGATCTTGCCGATCAGGCCGCGGCGCACGTCTTCGACGGTCGGGCCAAAACCGTCCTGGGACATCGGCAGCGCCGAAAGCGCGGCGACATCGGCCGGGTTGCTGCCAGCGACGAGCTCGGCACAGGTCTTCACGAAGAGCAGGAAAGCATCGTTCTTGGAAACGAAGTCGGTCTCGCAGTTGACCTCGATCATCGCGCCGGTGCTGCCGCTGACCACCGCCGCGACGATGCCTTCGGCGGTGATGCGCGCCGACGCCTTGCCGGCCTTGTTGCCGAGCTTGACCCGCAGGATGTCTTCGGCGCGGGCCATATCGCCATCGGCTTCGGTCAGCGCCTTCTTGCATTCCATCATCGGCGCGTCGGTCTTCGCGCGCAGCTCGCCCACCATGCTTGCAGTGATTGCAGCCATTGTCAGTCTCTCCAGGTCAGTTTGATGGCGCAGCGGTGCGGCGGCTTGCAGGTCAGCGCGCCGGCACCACGGGCCGAGCGGAATCAGGCTTCGTTGCTGACTTCGACGAACTCGTCACCACCAGCCACCGCGGCGACGACATCGGCCGCCGCATGGGCGCGGCCTTCGAGCACCGCATCAGCGACCGCGCGGGCGTACAGCGCCACGGCCTTGGCCGAGTCGTCGTTGCCCGGGATCACATACTGCACGCCAATCGGCGAGTGGTTGGTATCGACGATGCCGATCACCGGGATGCCGAGCTTGTTGGCTTCAGCGACGGCGATCTTGTGGTAACCGACGTCGATCACGAACAGCGCATCGGGCAACGCACCCATGTCCTGGATGCCGCCGATGTCCTTCTCGAGCTTGCCGAGTTCGCGGTCGAACATCAGCGCTTCTTTTTTTATCATCAACTCGGTGCCGGCTTCGCGCGCGATCTGCATTTCCTTGAGCTTCTTCAGCGAACCCTTGACGGTCTTGAAGTTGGTCAACATGCCGCCGAGCCAGCGCTGGTCGACATAAGGCATGCCACAGCGCAGGGCTTCCTGGGCGATGACCTCACGCGCTTGGCGCTTGGTGCCGACCATCAGGATGTTGCCGCGCCGGCCGCTGAGCTGGCGCACGAAGCCCATCGCGTCGGAAAACAGCGGCGCCGTCTTCTCGAGGTTGATGATATGGATCTTGTTGCGATGGCCGTAGATATACGGGGCCATCTTGGGGTTCCAGAAGCGGGTCTGGTGGCCAAAATGGACACCGGCTTCGAGCATTTCGCGCATCGATATGGACATGGGTCACTCCGAAGGTTGGGTCTAGAATCCCGGCGCAGATCGACACATTTGTTTCGTTGGATTGACCATCGAAACCGAATGCGGCGACACCACTCGGTTGCCGGGTTCGCGGATTGTTTTGCCGGCCCGCGGCTCCCCGAGGAAACCCCCAGATAAGAGCCGAACGGTGCAGACAAAGCCTCTGATTTTAGCATGCCGCTCAAGCGCGGCTCGAACCCTGCGCTGCGGCGGAGTGCTGACTTGAGGGTGGCGGTGATCGGCGCCGGCATCGTCGGCGTCACGACCGCGTTCGAGCTCAGTCGCGACGGCCACGAAGTCACGGTCTTCGAGCGCCACGCCAGCGTCGCTGCTGAAACCAGCTTTGCCAACGCCGGCGTGCTGGCGCCGGGGTACGTCACGCCCTGGGCGGCACCGGGCATGCCGGGCAAGGTGCTGGCCGGGCTGCTGCGGCGCCACAGCGCAGTGCGATTTGGCGCCGGCACGGCGGCCGCCGTACCTTGGTTGTGGCGTTTCCTGCGCGCCTGCCACAAGCCGGCCTACATGGCCAACCGGGGCCGGATGCAGCGCCTGGCGCAGTTCAGCCGCGAGCAGATGGACAAGCTGGTGGCCGAGCTGCAACTGCAGTTCGAGCAATCGCGCGGCTACACCGTGTTGCTGCGCGGGCCGGCCGATCTGGCCCGTGCCCAGGGTGGCATCAGCTTGCTGCGCGAACTTGGGCTTGCTTTCGAGCTGATCGACGCGGCGCGTTGC
Source organism: Betaproteobacteria bacterium (assembly GCA_043755615.1). GTDB lineage: Bacteria > Pseudomonadota > Gammaproteobacteria > Burkholderiales > Burkholderiaceae_C > Rubrivivax. Next base: position 5,856 of record JAYUSP010000158.1, on the reverse strand, counting down.
CGGGTCGTCGAGCCCGGGCTGTCGAGCGATACCGCACTGCACGCCGCGATCCACTTGGCCGAAGACGGGGTCGGCAACTGCCGGCAGTTTGCGCACCTGATGAAGGCCCACGCCACCGCGCTCGGCGCACAGTTCCGGTTTGGACACGCGATGCAGCGCATCACTGCCGGCGCGCAGCCGAGCGTCGACTTCTATGCCGGCAACGGCGGCGGGCCGGCCGTCGAAACCTTCAACGCAGTGGTCGTCTGTGCCGGACAGGCGTCCAAACAACTGATGGCGGCGATCGGCATCAAGCTGCCGCTGCTGCCGGTCTACGGCTATTCGATGACCGCGCCGCTGCGCCATGTCGAGGCCTTGCCCGACTTTGGCCCGAAGTCGGGCCTGATGGACGAGCGCTACAAGGTCGCGATCACGCGCCTGGGCCAGCGGGTGCGTGTCGCCGGCAGCGCCGAGATCGGCGGCCGCGCCGGCGTAATGCGGCAGGGCGCGATCGGCACGCTGTACAAGGTGCTCGACGACTGGTTCCCGGGCTGCGCAGATATGCGCCGAGCGCAGGTCTGGCAGGGTGCGCGGCCGATGCTGCCCGACGGCCCGCCGGTGATCGGGCCCAGCGGTGCCGCCGGCGTCTGGCTCAACGCCGGACATGGCTCCAGCGGCTGGGCGCTGGCGTGCGGCTCGGCGCGGGTGCTGGCCGACCAGGTGGCCGGCCGCGCCGCGGCGATCGACATCAGCGGCTTGGGCGTCGAGCGGCTGCGCTGAGGTCGCGCCGTGATCGGGCCGGCGTAGCGTCGGTCACAGCGACCACCACAACGTCGTTCAACGCGGCGATAGGGGCCCGCGTTGGGGCCAGCGTCGGGGCCGGCGAAACAGGCCAGCGAACCAGGCCGGCGATTCAAGCCGACAATTCCGGCGATGCTTGGCCCACACCTCGACGATCCCCAGCGTGTCTTGCCCGCTGGGCGCTCGTGGCCGCTGTTCGGCGTGGCCGCGTCGCGCGCGATCGAGGCTCGCGCAATCGCCGCGCATCCCGGCGGCGTGCTGATGCAGCGCGCCGGTCATGCGCTGGCGCGGCTGGCGCGCGCACTGGCGCCCCATGCGACGCACATCTGGGTCGCGGCCGGGCCGGGCGGCAATGGAGGCGACGGCCTGCATGCCGCGGCCGAATTGCAAGCCGGCGGCGCGCAGGTTCAGGTCAGCCTGGCGGCCGACCCCACCCGGCTGAGCGCCGACGCGCAGGCCGGCCTGCAGCGCGCGCGGCTTGCCGGCGTCACTTTTGTCGATTGCCCGCCGGCCGGCCGCATCGACTTCACGATCGACGCGCTGCTCGGCCTGGGCGCGACACGGGCGCCTGCTGGCGCGATCGCCGACAGCATCGATGCGCTCAACCGCTGCGGCGCGCCCTGCCTGGCGGTCGACCTGCCATCGGGCCTGAACGCCGACACCGGCGCGCTGCTCGGCGGCAGCGTCGTGCACGCCAGCGCCACGCTGGCGCTGCTGACCTTGAAGCCGGGCCTGTTCACCGCCGCCGGGCGCGACAGCGCCGGCGTGATCTGGCTCGATGCGCTGGGCATCATGACGCTGGAAGAAGACCTGACGGCACACCTTATTGGCAGCGAGACTTTTGCCACCACGCAGCGATCGCGCCGTCACGACCAGCACAAGGGCAGCTTTGGCGATGTTGTCGTCGTTGGCGGCGCGCCCGGCATGGTCGGCGCGGCGCGGCTGGCAGCGCATGCCGCACTTGGCGCCGGCGCGGGGCGCACGACGTTAAGCCTGCTCGATATCCGCGCGGCCCACGAAGATGCGAGCCGGCCCGAATGTTTGTGGCAGCGCGCGGCCTGGGCGCCAGGCGCCTGCGACCTGGAGCGATCAACCGTCGTCTGCGGCTGTGGCGGCGGCGACGCGGTGCGCGCTGCGTTGCCGGCGCTGCTGTCGCGCAGCGCGCGCCTGGTGCTCGACGCCGATGCGCTGAATGCGGTCGCTGTCGACAGCGCGTTGCGCAGCCTGCTCGCAGCCCGCTCCGGCCGCGGCCTGCCGAGCATCCTGACGCCGCACCCGCTCGAAGCCGCGCGCCTGCTCGGCATCAACACCGCGGCCGTGCAGCAGAACCGTTTGGGCGCAGCGACCTCGTTGGCGCGGTCGCTTGGCGCGATCGTCGTGCTCAAAGGCTCGGGCACTGTCGTCGCCGCACCCGATCGCTGCCCGGCAGTCAACACCACGGGCAACGCCTCGCTCGCCAGCGGCGGCACCGGCGATGTGCTCGCGGGCTGGATCGCCGGTGCCTGGTCGGCTGCCGCGGGGACCTCGGAACCGGGTGTCGATCAAAGCGATGTCGACCGCGCTTGGCGCAGCGCGCTGGCCTCGGTCTGGCTGCATGGAGCAGCGGCCGACGCATCTGGCCAGCCGGCCATGCGCGCGCTCGATCTGGTCGATCAGATGCGCGCGGTGGCCGTCGCTGCGTCGGCAGCCCGCAGACGCTGACTGCCCGGCGCTGCGCCTCAGCCGGTGCGGCGGCGGCGCATCACGGCGATAGCGGCGACGCCGAGCAACATCAGCGCATACGTGCCCGGCTCGGGCACCGCAGTCACGGTCGGCACGATCAGCAGACGGTTCAGCGACAGCGCGGCGTCGCCATAGTCCGACTGTTCGGTGAATATCGGCCGCTCTTCGTAGACGGGTTCGTCCACGATCGTGCAGGTGCTCGGGTCGCCAGGGATCGAGCAGACCTCGACCGGCGTGGTGCCGATCTGCACAATCTCGGTCCCGGTCTGCACCAGCAGGATGTCGACATCCGCGCTGGCGTTGACACTGCCCAGCACGGCCGGCAACGCTGCGCCTGCGATCGAGCGCGTGAAGCTGAAAGGCGCACTCAGCCCAGAGCTGGTGCTCGAAAAGGCAGCGGCGCTGCTGTCCGCATACACCGACCCCGGACTTTCGATGCCGTAGCTGCCGCTGAAGGTGAGCTCGTAGCCAGTGATCTGGTAGCCGACGTCGGGTGTGAACGCGTAACTGATGCTGAAGCCGCCGTTCTGGACGTCGGGCGCAAACGAGGTCAGGCTGTTGGCAAACAGCGTCATGGTGCCGTTGAAGTCGAGCGCGATACCCGCGCCGACGACTGACGAGCCGGTCGCCGCCGGGGTCACGAACGGGTCAACGCTGTTGCTGAAGACCCAAGTGTCGGGGTCGAAGTCGGCGGTCGTGTGGTTGACGACGAGTTGGCTCGGCGCGGCCGTTGCAGCCGCAGCGCAGGCCAGCGCGGCCGTGAAGGCGATCAGGCACAAAGGGCGTTTGGACGGTGCTTTCAAGAGGGTCTCCTCGACGGGCTGTTCGGTTTGAGTGCGCCGCGGACTCTCGCCCCGGCGCACGCGAAACCCAATCCCTAGCTGCACGCGCCGCCCCCCCTAAATTCGGGTTTGCTGTAGCCAGCGGAGCCTGGCGTCAAGCGCCTCAGCGCTTCTTGGCGCGGGCCTTGCGCTGGTCACGCGGCGGGCCGGCACGCGTGCCCGATCCGCCGCCTGCGCCGCGTTGGCGTTCGCGCTTGGCAGCGATCTTGCCGGCGCGGTCGCTCGACTGGATCGACGCCAGTTCGTCCACCGCCGAGCCCGCATGTTTGCGATCGGGCTTGAGCTTCGGCGCAGCCTTCTCGCCTTCACCGGGTTGCACGAGGCGGAAATCGATCTTGCGTGCGTCGAGGTCGACCCGGCTGACCTGCACTTGCAAGCGCGAGCCGACGGCGTAGCGGATGCCGCTGCGGTCGCCACGCAGTTCCTGGCGCAGTTCGTCGAAGCGCCAGTATTCGCCGCCGAGTTCGGTGATGTGCACCAGGCCTTCGACATACATCGCGTCGAGTGTGACGAAGAGGCCGAATGCGGTGACCGAACTCACCGTGCCGGCGTAGTCTTCGCCCAGGTGCTCGCGCATGTAGCGGCATTTGAGCCAGGCCTCGACATCGCGCGAAGCTTCGTCGGCGCGGCGCTCGCAGGCGCTGGTGTGCACCCCGGCGGTCTCCCAGGCAGTGAGGTCCTTGCCCGACGCGCGAGCGCTCGGCTTGATCGGTTTACTGCCACGCCGATGCGGCGCTTGCGCCGTCACGCCGGGTGGGTCGAAGGGGTACTTCTTCTTGCTCAGCAGGGCTTTGATGACACGGTGCACGAGCAGGTCGGGGTAGCGCCGGATCGGGCTCGTGAAGTGGGTATAGGCCTCGAAGGCGAGCCCGAAGTGGCCGCTGTTGGTGGGGGTGTAGATCGCCTGCTGCATCGAGCGCAGCAGCATCGTGTGAATCTGTTGCGCGTCGGCGCGGTCGCGCGTCGCCGCGGCGATGCTCTGGTACTCGGCGGGCTGAGGATCGTCGCTGATCGACAGGCCCAGCCCCAGCGCCTTCAGGTAGTTCTGCAGCAGCTCACGGCGCTCGGGCGTCGGCCCTTCGTGCACGCGGTAGAGCGCCGGGTGCTTGGCGTTGGCGATGAAATCGGCCGCGCACACATTCGCGGCGAGCATCGCTTCTTCAATCACGCGGTGCGCCTCGGTGCGCGTGCGCGGCACGATTTTCTCGATGCGCCCGTTGGCATCGCACACGATCTGGGTTTCGCTGGTCGCGAAATCGACCGCGCCGCGCCGTTCGCGGGCCTTGGCGAGCCCGCGGTACACGCCGTGCAAGTTCAGCAGATGCGGCACCAGCGCTTCACGCTTCAGCGCCTGCGCGCCGCGCGTATTGCCCAGGATGGCGGCAACCTCTTCGTAGGTGCAGCGCGCCTGCGAGCGAATCACCGCAGCGTAGAACTGGTAGGCATGCACATCGCCGGATTCCGTGATCAGCATGTCGCACACCAAAGCGAGCCGGTCTTCATCCGGATTGAGCGAGCACAGACCGTTTGAGATGCGCTCGGGCAGCATCGGGATCACGCGCCGCGGAAAGTACACCGAAGTGGCGCGCTCGTAGGCATCGGCGTCGAGCGCCTCGCCGGGCTTGACGTAGTGGCTGACGTCGGCAATCGCAACGATCAGGCGCCACCCGTTGTCGCCCTTGTTGTCGCCCTTGGAGTTAACCTTCTTCGCGACTTTCTTGTCGCCTTTGAACTCGACTCTAGGGCGCTCGATGCGCGCCAGTTCGCAATACACGGCGTCGTCAAAGTCGCGCGCGTCTTCGCCGTCGATCGTGACCAGCGGCACGTCGCCGAGGTCAACCCGGTGCTTGCGATCCTGGGCCCGAATCTGCGTCGGCAGGCTCGCCGCCTGCGCCAAGGCCTCGGCCGAAAAACGGTGCGGCACTTCGTACTTGCGCACCGCGATCTCGATCTCCATGCCGGGGTCGTCGATCTCGCCGAGCACCTCGACCACCCGGCCCACCGGCTGCGAATACATCGACGGCGGCTCGGTGAGTTCAATCGCCACCACCTGTCCGGTGGTTGCACTCGCCGTCGCGTTCTTCGGGATCAGGATGTCCTGACCATAGCGCTGGTCTTCGGGTGCCACGACCCAGACCCCGCCCTCGAACAGCAGGCGCCCGATGATGGGGGCCCGCTTGCGCTCCAGGATTTCGAGGACCCGCCCTTCGCTGCGGCCCTTGCGGTCTTGCCGCAAGATGCGCACCTTGATGCGGTCGCGGTGCAACACCGCGCGCATCTCCTGCTGCGACAGGTAGACGTCGGGCTGGCCGTCATCACGCACACAGAAGCCGTGACCGTCGCGGTGCCCCTGCACCGTGCCCTCGACTTCGCTCATCAGTTCAGCGCCGACTTTGCTCTTCAATGCAGTAGCTCGAATGGTATAGTCCCCGACTTCCTGAAATGCCCAGGTGGCGGAATTGGTAGACGCACTAGTTTCAGGTACTAGCGGGTAACTCCGTGGGGGTTCGAG
>JAYUSP010000157.1:0-6873 GCA_043755615.1 Betaproteobacteria bacterium | reverse complement strand
CGAGAAGATGCGCGCGACGATCGAGTCGCTGGGCGGCGAGGTGCGCTTCGGCCAGCGCGTGACCGACCTGCGGATCGAGGCCGGCCAGGTGCGCGGCCTGACCCTGGCCGACGGCTCGACGCTGGATGCCGACCATGTGGTGCTGGCCGTCGGCCACAGCGCGCGCGATACCTTCGCGATGCTGCACGCGCGCGGCGTGGCCATGCAGGCCAAGCCGTTCTCGATCGGCTTTCGCATCGAGCACCCGCAGGGCCTGATCGACAGCGCGCGTTACGGCCCGGCGGCGGGCAACCCGATCCTCGGCGCGGCCGACTACAAGCTCGTCCACCACGCAAGCAACGGCCGATCGGTCTACAGCTTTTGCATGTGCCCGGGCGGCACGGTCGTCGCCGCGACCAGCGAGCCCGGCCGCGTCGTCACCAACGGCATGAGCCAGTACTCGCGCAACGAACGCAATGCCAACGCCGGCATCGTGGTCGCCGTCGCACCGCAGGACTACCGGCAGGACCGGTTGCTGCAAGGCGAGGTCAATCCGCTCGACGGCATGGTCTTCCAGCGCTTCTGGGAATCGCGCGCCTTCGAACTCGGCGGCGGAAACTACCACGCGCCGGTGCAGTTGGTCGGCGACTTCATCCAAGGCCGCGCTTCGACCACGCTCGGCAGCGTGATCCCGTCGTACACCCCGGGCGTCCTGCCCACCGATCTTTCGACCTGCATCCCGGCCTACGCGATCGACGCGATCCGCGAAGCCCTGCCCGCCTTCGACCGCCAGATCAAGGGCTTCACCATGCCCGATGCGGTACTCACCGGTGTCGAGACCCGCACCTCGTCACCGCTGCGCATCACCCGCGGCAAGGACTTCCAGAGCGTCAACGTCAAGGGCCTGTACCCGGCCGGCGAAGGCGCGGGGTATGCCGGCGGAATCATGTCGGCCGGGGTCGACGGGATCGAGGTGGCCGAGGCGGTGGGGACTGAACTTCTGGCAAAGTATCGTTCCAACAAAGCGTAACGGTCAGCTACATGACAAACCCAGAAATAATCCATTCAATAATCGAAATGAAACAGCGTCGCTACTCTGTGGACGTGGCATTCGAAGACCTTCTCGCGTACGCAAATTTTGTGGAGCACGCGCTCAGACTTAAAGAATATGAACTCATAACAGGGGCCACACTCTCGGAGATATTTCAACCTGGGCTTAGCAGTGACGAAGACATTGAAAGATATCAGAACGAACGGAGGCAGCTTAAAGAAGAGTTTCCACAAGCCCTTCGAAATGCGACGCTAGGATTCACGCAATCAGTCCTCGAAGCCCAGCTGATCTCAATTGCGAAAATTGCTTCTAAATGGCGTGGGTGCACTCTGGAGTCGCTAGATAAAAGAAAAGGGGAGAGTCCTCTCAGGCGTCTTCGCAAATACTTTGAAGAGCTATGTAGACTACGCATCGATGCTGACGCTTGGAACTCGATATCGCACTATCAGAACGTGCGGAACTCGCTCGTGCACAACGAGGGAAATATTAGTATCAGGCTCTCGAACGGTGCGAACGCAGGCGTTTCTGCTAAGGCCATTGGCGCGCAAATTGACGGAGAGCATATTTTGCTGCGTTCTGACAATGTGACTAACCACATAACAACCTGCCGTCATGTCTGCAAAGAACTCCTTCAAAGACTGGACGGACAAACGATCTAGCCGCGATCCGAGTTCATTGCAGGGCAAGCCGCCATCACCTGCGCCACCGCCGCGGTGAGCTTCTTGCCATAGGGCACGTGCAGGAATTCGTTCGGCCCGTGGGCGTTGCTCGTTGGGCCGAGCACGCCGCAGACCATCATCTGCGCGGCCGGGAAACCCTTTTGCAACATGCTCATCAGCGGGATCGTGCCACCCTGGCCGATATAACCCAGTGGCGCGCCAAAGTGGCTGTGCGACGCGGCGTTCATCGACTCTTCGAGCCAGGGCGCAAGCTCGGGCGCATTCCAGCCGGTGGCGCCCAGCGCACCGGCGCGGCCGTCGGGGTGGAAGGTCACCTTCGCGTTGTACGGCGCGTTGTCTTCGAGCAAGGCCTTGAGCTTGATGCTGGCCTCGTTGCCGTCGACCAGCGGCGGCAGGCGCAGGCTCAGTTTGAACGCGGTGTGCGGGCGCAGCACATTGCCGGCATTGCCGAGGTCAGGGAAGCCGTCGGCGCCGGTGACGCTGAGCGTCGGGTGCCAGGTGCGGTTGACCAGCGCCTGCACCGGGTCGGTGGTCGTCGGCAATACCGGCCCGCCGTCGGCGCCACAGGCCCACGGAAAGCGCTGCCAGACGGCGTCTTGCAGGATCGCCGCAGTGGCGCGGGCCTGCTCGATGCGCGATGCCGGAATGTCGCAATGAAAACTGCCCGGCAGCAGGCGGCCGGTTTTTGAATCTTCGAGCCGATCGAGCACCTGGCGCAGGATGCGAAAGCTCGATGGCACGAGGCCGCTGGCGTCACCCGAGTGCACCCCTTCACCAAGCACCTCCACCTTGAGCACGCCGCTGACCATGCCGCGCAGCGAGGTCGTCAGCCAGAGCTGGTCGTAGTTGCCGGCGCCGGAATCCAGGCACACCACGAGGCTGACATTGCCCAGCCGCGGCTTGAGCGCGTCGATATAGAGCGGCAGGTCCGACGAGCCACTTTCTTCGCAGGTTTCGATCACGCCGACACAACGCGGGCGCGGGATGCCCTGCCCATCAAGCGCCATGATCGCGGTCAGCGAGGCGTAGACCGCATAACCGTCGTCGGCGCCGCCGCGGCCATAGAGCAGGCCGTCTTCGTACTTCGGTGTCCAGGGCCCAAGATCGCGCCGCCAGCCGCTGAATTCGGGCTGCTTGTCGAGATGGCCATAGAGCAGCACGGTGTCGGTCGAGCCCGACTTCGTCGCCGGCAGCTCGAAAAAGATCAGCGGCGTGCGGCCTTCCAGGCGCACCACCTCGAGCTTCAGGCCAGCGACCTTTTTGCTTTCGACCCAGGCCGCGGCATCACGCACGACGTGGTCAAGATAACCATGGGCCGCCCATTCGGCATCGAACATCGGGCTCTTGGCGGGAATCGCGATGTAGTCGGTGAGTGCGGGCACGATCTCGTCGTCCCACATGCGGTTGGCAAAAGCGGCAAGTCTGTCCGCGCCGTCGTTCGGCAGTGGCATCGGTGTCGTCAGTGCGGGGTCTCTGGCGTTCATGCTTTTTTCCGTCGTGGCGAGGTGGGCGCAGTGTAGGTCGGCGGGATGGTTTCGCAACCCGCGGCGGTGAGCCAGGGGTCGTGGTCGACGCCGCCAAAAATCTCGAGCAAGAAGTCGAGCACGACGCGGGTTCGCGCCGGCAGGTGCTTGCGCGAGGGCAGGGTCACCCACAGCGTGCCGCTAAAGAGTTGCCACTCGGGCAACACACGCTCGAGCGCATGCTCCATCAGCGCATCTTCGACGACGAATGACGGCAGCCCGGTGATGCCCAGGCCGGCGAGTGCGGCGGCGTAGTTGGTATCGACATGGATCGAGCGCATCGCCGACGTCCCGGGCATCACGGTCACCGTCTCGCCGGCCGGTTCGTCATCGTCGCGCGGGCCGCGGTGCAGCACGATGCCACGCTGCAGCTCGCTGATCGGCGGCACCATCGCATCGTGGTCGACGAGGTCGCTCGGGTGCTGCGGGCGGCCGCGGGCGTCGAGATATTCTGGCGTCGCACACAGGATGACCTCGCTGCGCGCCAAGATCCGCGCGATGTAGTCGCCCTCGACCAGCGTACGACCCCAGACGATGCTCAGGTCGTAGCTGTCGTTCATCGCCTCGACGGGGCCAAAGGCGTCGATCTCCAGAGTGATCTTCGGGTGGCGCGCACGCAGCTTGGGCAGGTGTTTGGCGAGTTGGTGCACCGACACCGCGGGCGGCACGCGCAGGCGCACCACGCCGCGTGCTTCGTGCGTCACCGAGCGGGTCATCGCCTCAGCGTCGTCGACGTCGGCAAGGATCTGCCGCGCCCGGTCGACAAAGTCATTGCCGACGTCGGTGAGCGCGATGTGCCGCGTGGTGCGGTTCATCAGCCGCGCGCCCAGGTGCTCTTCGAGTTCGGCCACCGTTCGGGTCACCACCGCCGGCGCCAGATCGAGCGCGCGTGCTGCAGCGGCAAAGCTGCCTTCGTCGGCGACGCGCAGAAAAATCTTCATCGCCCGGAGTTGGTTCATGCCGCGATTATTGCGAATCCAGCAACGAACTCTTCGCGTACAGGCCCTTTGTGCCCCTCGGGTAAGTACTTAAAGTTCATCCCATCGATGGGCCGCGAGCAACGGCTCACCGAGGCGGGACACCACGACAAGCCGAAGGAGTGAAACCCCTGACGCGCCGCCTGACCCGGAACGCTTTTTTCATCAACCAGTTTTTTCCATCAAGGACTCTCATCATGAACGCCAAGCAACTCCTCACCATCGCCACCGTCGCTGCCGTCACCGGCTTTGGCTCGAGCATCGCTTTCGCCGCCGAAGCCACGGTGGACAGCTTTGCGCCGTCGACCAAGTCGCGCGCCGAGGTCCGCGCCGAGCTGGCCCAAGCACAAACGGACGGCAGCATCGCCGTCAGCAGCCTCGGCTATTTGGAGCATCTGGCATCGGTCAAGACCCGCGCCGAAGTGCGCAACGAAGCCGCGATGGCGCTGGCCCGGGGTGAGCTTTCGCCGATCTACGGCGAGCTGTCGCCGACGTCGGCCAAGACTCAGATCGTGGCCCGCTCGGCGCGCTAAAGCGCCAAGCGAAAAACGCTAATGCCCGGCGAGCCAGCCGGCGAGGTGGTTGAACACCTCGTCGCGCTGGGGCTCGTTGAAGATCTCGTGGTACAGGCCGTCGAAACAACGCCCCTGCGCCGCCGAGTCAGGCGCCGCCGCCATGAAGGCGGCGCTGCCGCTGGGCGCGACACAACGGTCGGCCCCGGCCCAGAGCAGCAGGGTCGGTGTCGCCCAATGCGGTGCCTGCCCGATCACAAAACGCCCGCCGTCGACGATGAAACGCGCCAACCTGGGCGTGATGCGGTCGTGTATCAGCGGGTCGTTGACATAGGTCTGCACAACGCTGGTGTTGCGGCTGATCCACGCCGGCTTGAGGCCGTTGTTCACGGCCAGGTCGGGCAGCAGCCGCGAGCCGAGGCCAAGTTGCAGCTTCTGCAGCGTCGACATGCCGGCGTCGAGCGCTGGTGACGACAACACCAGGGCGTCGACCGGCCGCGACCAGGCCGCCGGCGCCGCTTGCAGCGCTTCGGCGACAAACCGCGCGGCGATGAGGCCGCCCATGCTGTGGCCGAGCAGCACCAACTGACCGGGTTGGCCGGGCTGGCCGAGTTGGCCGGGCTGGCCGCGCCGCACGCGGTCGACCATCGCGCCCAAGTCGCACAGCATGGTGTCGGCGGCGGGCATGCCGCCACGCCGCCCGCCCGAGCGGCCGTGGCCGCGGAGGTCGTAGCCGACGACATTCCAGCCGCTGGCGTTGAGCTGCGCGGCCAGCCAGGCGTATCGCTGCACATGCTCGCCCAGGCCGTGCACGAGGAGGACGGTGTCGGCCGAATTGCCGCTCGCTTTGTCGCGTGGGTTATCGCTCGGTTTGTGGATCGCTTGGCGAGCCGTCGGCCAGGCCGCAGTCGCAAGCTCGACGCCGTCTTCGGTGATCACGCTATCCATGGCCGCGCAGTGTAGAGCCCGCGCCCCGCGCCGCTGGCACACTGCGCGCACGCCCCGGCCGCAGCACCAGCGCGATTTCGGCGGGGCGCCAAGAACACTTCACCACCACGCGCGGACCAGGCCCCAGCCCCGCCCGCAATCCCGCCAGCAACCCCACCATCGACCGCGTCACGAGCCGCGTCACGAACCGCGTCACGAACCGCGTCACGATCCGCGTCACCGACCGCACCACCAACCCGTCACTCCCACAGGCCCCCGATGAACGATTTTTTTACCCTGGCCAGCGACGCCCAGACCGGTATCGCGACGATCGAGCTCCACCGGCCCGAGCGCATGAACACCCTGGCGCCAGCGTTTTTCCCGGCGTTGCGGGATGCTGTCGCGCGGCTCAGCGACGAAGGCCGAACCCGCGCGCTGGTGATCCGCTCGACGGGCAAACATTTCAGCGCCGGCATGTCGCTCGACGTTTTTGGCGGCGGCTTCGACCTGCTTGCGACATCGACGCCACGCGAGCGGCTGGCATTCCAGGACGGCCTGCGCCGCCTGATGGCTTGCATCGACATCCTGGACGACGCCCGCTTCCCGACGATCTGCGCGGTGCAGGGCGGCTGCATCGGCGGCGCGCTCGACCTGGCCGCCGCCTGCGACTTGCGCGTGTGCAGCGCCGACGCGTTTTTCACGGTGCAGGAGATCCACATCGGCATGGCCGCCGATATCGGCGTCTTGCAGCGCCTGGGCAAGCTCGTGCCTGAAGGTGTCGCGCGTGAAATGGCCTACACCGGCGACCGTCTGGGCGCTGAGCGCGCGCTGGCCGTCGGCCTGGTCAATGCCGTGCTGCCGACGATCGACGCGCTGCATGCACATGCCCAGTCGCTGGCCATGAACATTGCCGCGAAGAGCCCGCTGGCGATCAGCGGCAGCAAACGTGCGCTGAACTTTGCGCGCGACCATGGCACCGCCGAAGCACTGCAGCAAATGACGTTGCTGCAAAGCGCGATCTTCGATATCGACGAGATGGGCACCGCGATTGCCGCCTGGAAGGCCAAGCGCCAGGCCGACTTCGCGCCGCTGGCGCCGGTGCCGCCGCTGTAGCTTGCGCAGGCCTTCCGCTGCGCAGACTGCGGCCATCTGCCGCGGCGCTTTGCGGCAAGCCGAGGGCTCTGTGCCGGCGTACTAGGCCGCTTCGAGCAGCCCGCTGAACAG
>JAYUSP010000156.1:0-23233 GCA_043755615.1 Betaproteobacteria bacterium | reverse complement strand
AGGATTCTAGTTCCGCGCAGCCGACTTGGTGTCAAGGGGTTATACAAGGGGTTGCACGGGGCGGTTTCAAGTCTCCAGCGTCAAACTCCGTGATCAGGGCCCCGGCCAGCGGCGCGTCGGGCAACATGCCGCCCGCGTCGACGATGTGCTGGCCGTTGACCCAGACGCCCTGCACGCCGATAGCGTGGGTGGTCAGGCGCGGCGCGCCGCCAGGCAGGTCGAAGGCGCGGCGCTTCGGGCCGCGGCCGACGGTCGCCGGGTCGAACAGCAGCAGGTCGGCGGCAAAGCCTTCGCGGATCAGGCCGCGTCCTTGCAGGCCGAGGATGCCCGCCGGCTGTGAAGTCAGGCGCCGCACCGCTTCGGCCATCGGCATCACATCCAGCGTGCGCGACCAATGGCCGAGCAGGTGCAGGCCGAAGCCGGCATCGTTGAAGAAGGTCAGGTGCGCGTCGGCGTCGCTGAGCGAGACCAGGCTGTTGGCGTCGTTCAACATCCGCCCGACCGCAGCCTCGTCGCTGTTGAGCAGTTGCGCGGTAAAGACGGTAGCCAAGTCCTCGGCGAGGCCCAAATCGAGCATCACGTCGAGCGGGTCGCGGCCTGTCTCGGTGGCGATCTCGGCGATGCTGCGCTGTTCCAGGCTGCGGTGTTCGGGCCGCGCGGCCTCGACGACATGCACCTTGTCCCATTCGGCGTTGAAGATCCGGAAGGTCGCACTCGCGGCGAGCTCGGCGCGCACGCCATCGCGAAAGCCGCGATCGGCGAGCGTCGCCTTGAGCCGGTCGCCGGCCAGGCCGAGTGCCGGCTGCCAGCTCGCCGGGCCTTCGACCGGGTAGGGCGATGCGGGTGTGAAGTCCATCGTCAGCGGGCAGCACGAGACCTGGCCGATGAGCCGGTGGCCGCGCCGGTTGGCCGCGGCGATCGTTTCGAAATCATTGAACACCGCCTACGGGTTGGTGCCGTTGTGCAGCAGCGCGGCGATCATCACCGGCCGGCCGCTGCTGGCGGTGAGCGACTCCAAAAACGGCACCGGCGTCTGGCCGCCATTGGTGAGCATGAAGACACCGCGACCGCTTTCGCCCAACGCTGCAACCAGCGCCGCCAGCTCACGATCGTCGATCAGCCGCGACGGCATCGACGTGCCATCTTGGCCGTTGTGCGCCGGGCTCGTGCTCGATGCAAAACCGACAGCGTCGGCGTGCATCGCCGCGTGCACGATGGTCTGCATCCGTGCGATCTCGTCGTCAGTCGCAGCGCGCTTTGATGCTTCGGCCCCCAGCACCCAGGTGCGCAGCGAAGAATGGCCGAGGTAGGCGGCGACATTGAGCACGCAGCCGCCGCGGCGCAGTTGTGCGAGGTACTCGGCGAAGGATTCGAAGCCCCAGTCGATGCCCTGGCGCAGCACCTCGAGCGACATGCCTTCGACCTGGGTCAGGTTGTGCATCGTCAGCTCGCGGTCGGCGGCGCGACAGGGCGCGATCGTGAAGCCGCAGTTGCCGATCGCCGCCGTCGTCACGCCCAGCGCGGGTGACGGGCGCAGCACGCATGCCCAGGTGATCTGGGCGTCGTAGTGGGTGTGGCTGTCGATGATGCCCGGCGTCAGGGCCAGGCTGTTGGCGTCGACGACTTGCCCCGCGGGTGCCGGTCGCTTCGCGGTTGGCGTGCCTGCCGCGGTCGCCGCGACCGGCGTGATCGCCGCGATGATGCCAGCGGCGACAACCACGTCGGCTTGTCGAGGTTCGGCGCCCGTGCCGTCGTAGACCATCGCGCCGCGAATACAAAGGTCGTTCATCGAATCAGGCGCCCAAGGGGGCGGTCGCAGCGCGCGCCGTGATCAGATAAGTTTTGTGTCGCGGGTGCTCATTCACTGCCAGCGCTCGATTATTGTCGGCATCCAACAAACTGCCATCACGCTACCGCGCCGCCCCCATGCAACAAAAACCGCTGCTCACCCAGGACGATGCCCAACGCATCGGCAATGCCTCCGCAGCACACGCGCTGGCGCACCAATGGGCGGTGACGATCGCCGTCGTCGACGACGGTGGCCATCTGCTGTGGCTGCAACGCGGCGACGGCGCGGCGCCGATATCGGCGCAGATCGGCCCGGCCAAGGCACGCACCGCGGCGCTGGGCCGGCGCGAGAGCCGGGTCTACGAAGAGATGATCAACCAGGGCCGGATGTCGTTCCTGAGCGCGCCGCTGGAAGGCATGCTCGAGGGCGGCGTCCCGATCATGGTCAGTGGCCAATGTGTCGGCGCGGTGGGTGTCAGCGGCGTGAAGTCGAGCGAAGACGCGCAGATCGCCAACGCCGGCATCGCTGCGTTGTAGTTCGCTGCAGCCCGTGGGGCGCGAACGCCAACGCCGCCAGCCTATAATTCCGCGGTTTACCTGCCCACAAGCCCCCAGCGAAACTCGAGCTCGGTTTCCCCCTTGAATGGAAGCCCGTCGAAGCCCGCCGACCAGCGCCAACGCGCCGCGGCAGCACTTCGGCTGGGTGTGCAAGAACCGGAGTTTCTCGCTTTGTTGCCCGCACTGCCACCTGCCGTCCTCGCCCTTGCGGACGGTGCCGTTTTCCGAGGTACGTCGATCGGCGCTGAAGGTTCCACCCTTGGCGAGGTCGTGTTCAACACGGCACTCACCGGCTACCAGGAAATCCTCACCGACCCGAGCTACTGCCGCCAGATCGTGACCCTGACCTACCCTCATATTGGCAACACGGGGGTCAACGAAGAAGATCTCGAATCAACCCGCGTCCACGCCGCCGGACTCGTGATTCGCGATCTGCCGATCCGGGCTTCCAACTTCCGCCAGACGATGACGCTGGCGGCCTATCTTCAGCGCGAAGGCACGGTGGCGATCGCCGATATCGACACCCGGCGCCTGACCAGGTTGCTGCGCAGCACTGGCGCGCAAAACGGCTGCATCGTGACCTTCACCGCCGGCCATGTGGTCAGCGATGGCGATATCGCAGCGGCGGTCAGCCGCGCCCGCGCCGCGCCGTCGATGGCCGGGTTGGACCTGGCCCGGGTGGTCTCGACCGACAAGGCCTACGAATGGACCGAGACCGATTGGGTGCTCGGTGCCGGGTATGGCCAACAGACCGAGCCGCGCTTTCATGTCGCGGCCTTCGACTTCGGCATCAAGCGCAACATCCTGCGCATGCTGGCGTCACGCGGCTGCCGCGTCACGGTCGTGCCGGCGCAGACGACAGCGGCGGCCGTGATGCAGCTTCGCCCCGACGGCGTCTTCCTGAGCAACGGCCCCGGCGACCCGCAGCCTTGCGACTACGCCATCGCCGCGGTGCGCGCACTCGTGAATGCCGGCATGCCGACCTTCGGCATCTGCCTGGGCCACCAGATCCTGGCGCTCGCCTCGGGCGCGACCACTTTCAAGATGAAATTCGGCCACCATGGCGCCAACCATCCGGTGAAGGATCTCGACAGCGGCCGGGTCGCGATCACGAGCCAGAACCATGGTTTTGCAGTCAACGAAACATCGCTGCCGGCAAACCTGCGCACGACGCATGTCAGCCTCTTTGACGGCACGCTGCAGGGCCTGGTGCGCACCGACCGCGCGGCCTTCGGTTTCCAGGGCCACCCCGAGGCGTCACCCGGCCCGCACGATATCGGCGGGTTGTTCGACCGTTTCACTGCGCTGATGATGACTGCGGAGAAAAACAAAAATGCCCAAGCGCAGTGATCTGCACACGGTCCTGATCATCGGCGCCGGGCCGATCGTGATCGGCCAGGCGTGTGAGTTCGACTACTCCGGGGCACAGGCCTGCAAGGCGCTGCGTGAAGAGGGCTACCGCGTCGTGCTCGTGAACAGCAACCCGGCGACGATCATGACCGACCCCGGCATGGCCGACGCGACCTATATCGAGCCGATCACCTGGCAGGTCGTCGAGACGATCATCGCCAAGGAATGCCGCGAACGCCCGGGCGAAAAGATGGCCGTGTTGCCGACGATGGGCGGGCAGACTGCGCTGAACTGTGCGCTTGATCTGCACCGTCACGGTGTGCTCGCGAAATACGGCGTCGAGATGATCGGCGCCAACGAACACGCGATCGAAAAAGCCGAAGACCGGCTGAAGTTCAAGGACGCGATGACCTCGATCGGCCTGGCGTCGGCCAGGAGCGGCATCGCGCACACGCTCGAAGAAGCCTGGGTCGTGCAGAAGCGCATCACAGCGGAGATCAGCGGCAGCGGCTTTCCGATGGTCATCCGACCGAGCTTCACGCTCGGCGGCAGCGGTGGCGGCATCGCCTACAACCCCGAAGAGTTTGAAGAGATTTGCAAGCGCGGGCTCGATCTTTCGCCGACCAACGAGCTGCTCATCGAAGAGTCGCTGATCGGCTGGAAAGAGTACGAGATGGAAGTCGTGCGCGACTGCGCCGACAACTGCATCATCGTCTGCGCGATCGAAAACCTCGACCCGATGGGCATCCACACCGGCGACTCGATCACGGTGGCGCCGGCGCAGACCCTGACCGACAAGGAATATCAATTGCTGCGCAACGCCAGTATCGCGATCCTGCGCGAAATCGGGGTCGATACCGGCGGCTCGAATGTGCAGTTTGCGATCAACCCGAAAGACGGCCGGATGGTCGTCATCGAGATGAATCCGCGGGTCTCGCGGTCGTCTGCGTTGGCGTCCAAGGCAACCGGTTTCCCGATCGCCAAGGTGGCGGCCAAGCTGGCCATCGGCTACACGCTGGACGAGTTGCGCAACGACATCACCGGCGGGACCACACCAGCGAGCTTCGAGCCCAGCATCGACTACGTGGTGACCAAGATCCCGCGTTTTGCGTTCGAGAAATTCCCCGCTGCCGACCCGCACCTGACGACGCAGATGAAGTCGGTCGGCGAGGTCATGGCGATCGGCCGCACCTTTCAGGAAAGTTTCCAGAAAGCGCTGCGCGGGCTGGAGACCGGCATCGACGGCCTCACCGAGCGCAGCACCGACCGCGAAGAAATTGTCGAAGAAATCGGCGAGGCCGGGCCGGAGCGCATCCTTTTTGTGGCCGATGCTTTCCGCATCGGGATGACGCTGGACGAGATCTTTGAAGAGACTGCGATCGACCCCTGGTTCCTGGCCCAGATCGAAGACCTGGTGGCCACCGAAGCCCAGGTCAAGGCGCGCACGCTGGCGTCACTGAGCGGGCCGGAGCTGCGCCACCTCAAGCGCAAGGGATTTTCAGACAAGCGCCTGGCCGAGCTGCTGGGCAGCAACCAGCACCAGGTGCGCAGCGCGCGGCACGGTTTTGGCGTGCGCCCGGTCTACAAACGGGTCGATACCTGCGCGGCGGAATTTGCGACCCAAACCGCCTACCTGTATTCGACCTACGAAGAAGAGTGCGAGGCCGAGCCGAGCACGCGCAAGAAGATCATGGTGCTGGGCGGCGGGCCGAACCGCATCGGCCAGGGCATCGAGTTCGACTACTGCTGTGTTCACGCGGCGCTGGCGCTGCGCGAAGACGGCTACGAGACGATCATGGTCAACTGCAACCCGGAGACGGTGTCGACCGACTACGACACCAGCGACCGCCTGTATTTCGAGCCGGTGACGCTGGAAGATGTGCTCGAGATTGTCGACAAGGAAAAGCCGGTTGGCGTGATCGTGCAGTACGGCGGCCAGACGCCCTTGAAGCTGGCGCTGGACCTCGAACGCGCCGGGGTGCCGATCATCGGCACGAGCCCGGATTCGATCGATATCGCCGAAGACCGTGAACGCTTTCAAAAGCTGCTCAACGCGCTTGGCCTGAAGCAGCCACCCAACCGCACCGCGCGCACCGAAGAGCAGGCGCTCGTGCTGGCGCAAGAGATCGGCTACCCGCTCGTCGTGCGGCCGAGTTATGTGCTCGGCGGGCGGGCGATGGAGATCGTGCACGGCGACAAGGATCTCGAGCGCTATATGCGCGAGGCGGTGCGCGTGAGCGAGAAGTCGCCGGTGCTGCTGGACCGCTTTCTAGACGACGCGATCGAGGTCGATGTCGACTGCATCGGCGATGGCACCGACGTCATGATCGGCGGCATCATGGAGCATGTCGAAGCCGCCGGCATCCACAGCGGCGACTCGGCCTGTTCGTTGCCGCCCTACACCCTGAGCGCGGCGCTGCAAGACGAGATGCGCCGGCAGGCCACCGTGATGGCCAAGGCGCTCAAGGTCATCGGGCTGATGAATGTGCAGTTCGCGATCCAGGGCGTGAACGACAACCATCCCGAGCAGGCCGTGGTGTATGTACTCGAGGTCAACCCGCGGGCATCACGCACCGTACCTTATGTGAGCAAGGCCACCGGCCAGGCGCTGGCCAAGATCGCCGCGCGCTGCATGGCCGGGCAGAAGTTGAGCGACCAACGCGGGGCTGGCGGCTTGGTGCCGCATGAGGTGGTGCCGCCCTATTTCAGCATCAAGGAAGCGGTATTCCCCTTCAACAAATTTCCCGGCGTCGATCCGATCCTCGGCCCCGAGATGCGCTCGACCGGCGAGGTCATGGGCGTCGGCACGACCTTCGGCGAAGCGATGCTGAAAAGCCAGCTCGGCGCCGGCTCGCGTCTGCCGGCCAAGGGCACGGTCGTCATCACGGTGAAAGACGCCGACAAGTCGCGTGCGGTGGAGGTAGCCAAGGAGCTGCATGCGCTGGGCTTCCAGCTCGTCGCAACGAAGGGCACAGCGTTGGTGATCGCACAAGCCGGCCTGCCGGTGAAGACGGTGAACAAGGTCAAGGACGGCCGCCCGCATATCGCCGACATGGTCAAGGCCGGCGAGATCCAGCTCGTCTTCACGACTGTCGACGAAACGCGCACGGCGATTGCGGACTCGCGCTACATCCGCACCGCGGCGCTGGCCAACCGGATCACCTACTACACCACGATGGCCGGCTGCGAAGCCGCCACCGAGGCGCTGAAACACCGTGTCGACCTGAGCGTGGTGTCACTTCAGGAGCTGCACCAGCAGTTGCAGCAGGCGCGGACGCGGCAGCGCGCCGAACTGCACTAAACTCAGATGCATTGCCCTAACCGCCGCAAGAGCGCCCGCGCTCGTTGCGGCGGACTTCTTTCCAGCGCCCCAAGGCCGGCCAATGCCGGCCGCCCCTGAGGTGATCAAGAAAAGTGGCAAAGCCACACCTCTTGAGAGCCCGACCAAGCGAAGACCCCCATGGCCACGATTCCCCTGACACGCCGCGGCGCCGAGCTGCTCAAAGAAGAACTGCACCGCCTGAAGACGGTGGAGCGGCATGCCGTGATCCAGGCGATCTCTGAGGCGCGCGCGCAGGGCGACCTGTCGGAAAACGCCGAGTACGACGCGGCCAAGGACAAGCAGGGTTTTATCGAGGGCCGCATCTTGGAGATCGAATCCAAGCTCGCGGCGGCCCAGGTTATCGACCCGACCACGCTCAACGCCGAGGGTCTGGTGGTCTTTGGCAGCACAGTCGAGCTTGAAGAAGAGCCCAGCGGCGCCAAGGTCACCTACCAGATTGTCGGCGACGACGAGGCCGACCTGAAGCTCGGCCTGATTTCGATCTCGAGCCCGATCGCGCGCGCGCTGATCGGCAAGACCGAAGGCGACATCGCCGAGGTGCAGGCGCCCGGCGGCCTGAAGAGCTACGAAATCGTGCAGGTCCGTTACGTCTGACTGCCGGCTTTTTTCTTCGTGCTGACCTGCCGCACTTCGCGGCGCTTGATGATGCCGCCGGCGGCGACCCGCTCGTTGCCCATCACGCGCAGCTTCTTCACCGTGGCGCGGTGGTTGCCGCTCTTTGAGAATTTGACGATCTTCACCGTGCGCGGGCCCGGCTTGCGGTCGTCGACCACCGCCTCGGCCTTGGCCGGCAGCGGCCGCCACAGCACCAGCAGCTTGCCGATATGCTGGATCGGCGCGGCGTGCAGCGACTCGGCCAGCGTGGCCAGCATCAGCTCGCGCGCCGCACGGTCGTCGCTGAACACGCGCACCTTGATCAGGCCGTGAGAGTTCAGTGCCAGGTTGCACTCCTTGCTCACCGCGGGGGTAAGGCCGTCAGAACCGATCGCGACGACCGGGTTCAGGTGGTGGGCCGCAGCGCGGTGTTCTTTGCGCTCGGCGGGGGTCAATGCAATGGCGGTCATGCCCCTATTATCAGCGTGCGATGAGTAGCCGCATGCCGACCAAGACACCGAACAAGACACCGACCAGGACCGCGATCACGGCCCTGACAAGGCCGAGCGCCAAGACGCCCACCAAGAAGGGCAACAAGAAGGTCAACCGCGCGTGGTTGCACGACCACATGAACGACCCCTACGTGAAGCTCGCGCTGCGCGAGGGCTACCGCGCGCGCGCGGCCTACAAGCTCAAGGAAATCGACGAGGCGCTGGGGCTCATCAAGCCAGGCCAGTTGGTGGTCGACCTCGGTGCGGTCCCGGGGGCGTGGAGCCAGTACCTGCGGCGGCGTTTTGCGCCGGCGGGTGCTGCGGCCGGCGCGCTGAACGGCACCATCATCGCCCTGGACCTGCTCGATTTCGAGCCGATCGAAGGGGTGCTCTTCCTGAAGGGCGATTTCCGCGAAGATGCGGTGGTCGCCGAGCTGGATGCGGCGCTGGGCGGACGCAAGGTCGACCTGGTGCTGTCGGACATGGCGCCCAACTTGTCGGGCATCGAAGCGTCGGATTCGGCGCGCATCGCCCATCTGATCGAGCTGGCGATCGAGTTTTCGCGCCGCCAATTGACGCCCGGTGGCGCGCTGGTCTGCAAGGCGTTTCACGGCAGCGGCTACAGCCAGCTGGTCAAACTCTTCAAGGCGAACTTCTCGATCGTCAAGCCGATCAAACCGAAAGCCTCGCGCGACAAGTCGGCGGAGACGTTTATCGTCGGCATCGGCTTGCGCGAGTTGGTGGACGGGCATTGAGCAGCCCGATATCGGACATTGCAAATGAATCGACGAGCCGATCCGCGAATGGGTCTGCGCACGAAACCGCGAATGAAACCGCGAATGGCCCTTGTTTCCCAGGGCCAAGCGTTGGTCTCGCGGGGACTTGTGTCGAATACACTTGATCCCATATACGGGTTTTGCCGGGGTGCGGGCCGATTGGCGGCCTGGTTTCACCCCATTTGAAGGAGCCGCGGTGAACAATCAATGGTTCTCCAAAGTCGCTGTCTGGATGGTGATCGCACTCGTGCTGTTCACCGTCTTCAAACAGTTCGACAGGGGGGTGACCCAGGGCAACCAGATCGGGTATTCCGATTTCCTGGAAGAGGTGCGCGCCAAGCGCATCAAAGCGGTGACCTTGCAAGAGGCCGCCGGTGGTGGCACCGAGATCATCGCCACCACCACCGACGACAAGCGTCTGCGCTCGACCGCGACCTACCTCGACCGCGGTCTCGTTGGCGACCTCATCGCCAGCGGTGTCAAGTTCGACGTCAAGCCGCGCGAAGAGCCTTCGCTGTTGATGAGCATCCTCGTCAGCTGGGGCCCGATGCTGTTGCTGATCGGCGTCTGGATCTATTTCATGCGCCAGATGCAAGGCGGCGGCAAGGGCGGTGCTTTCAGCTTCGGCAAGAGCAAGGCGCGCATGCTCAACGAAGCCAACAATACGACCACCTTCGCCGACGTCGCCGGCTGCGAAGAGGCCAAGGAAGAGGTCAAGGAACTCGTCGACTTCCTCAAAGACCCGCAAAAGTTCCAGAAGCTCGGTGGCCGCATCCCGCGCGGCGTCCTGCTCGTCGGGCCACCCGGTACTGGCAAGACCCTGCTCGCCAAGGCCATCGCCGGCGAAGCCAAGGTGCCGTTTTTCAGCATCAGCGGCTCGGACTTCGTCGAGATGTTTGTCGGCGTCGGCGCGGCACGTGTGCGCGACATGTTCGAGCAGGCCAAGAAAAGCGCGCCCTGCATCATCTTCATCGACGAGATCGACGCTGTGGGCCGTCATCGCGGCGCCGGTCTGGGCGGCGGCAACGACGAACGCGAGCAGACGCTGAACCAGATGCTCGTCGAGATGGACGGCTTCGAGACGAATCTCGGCGTCATCGTGATGGCCGCCACCAACCGGCCCGATATCCTGGACCCCGCGTTGCTGCGCCCGGGCCGTTTCGACCGCCAGGTGTATGTCTCGCTGCCCGACATCCGCGGCCGCGAGGCTATTCTCAACGTGCACATGCGCAAGGTGCCGGTCGGCCAGGACATTCGCGCCGACATCCTGGCCCGTGGTACGCCGGGGTTTTCGGGTGCCGACCTCGCCAATCTGGTCAACGAAGCAGCGCTCTTCGCCGCACGGCGCAGTGCGCGCGTGGTCGAGATGCAGGATTTCGAGAAGGCTAAAGACAAGATCATGATGGGCCCCGAGCGCAAGTCGCTTGTCATGGACGAGGAAGAGCGCAGAAATACGGCCTATCACGAGGCGGGTCACGCCTTGCTCGGCAAGTTGCTGCCCAAACTCGATCCGGTCCACAAAGTGACGATCATTCCGCGCGGTGGTGCCCTTGGCGTGACAGTGTCCTTGCCTGACAAGGACCGCTACAGCCTCGACAAGATCAAGATCCTGAATCGCATTTCGATGTTGTTCGGTGGCCGAATCGCCGAAGAGGTGTTCATGGGCCAGATGACCACCGGCGCTTCGAATGACTTCGAGCGCGCGACGCAGATGGCCCGCGACATGGTCACCCGCTACGGCATGACCGATGAACTGGGCCCCATGGTCTATGCCGAAAACGAAGGCGAGGTCTTCCTCGGCCGTTCGGTGACCAAGACGACCACGATGTCGGAAGAAACCATGCGCAAGGTGGATGCGGTGATCCGCCGCATCATCGACGAGCAATACAGCATCGCGCGCAAGCTGATCGAGGACAACCAGGACAAGATGCACGCGATGGCCAAGGCGCTGCTCGAGTGGGAAACCATCGACTCCGAGCAGATCGACGACATCATGGGCGGTAAGCCGCCGCGCCCGCCGAAGGACTGGGCCTCGTCGCCGCCCAAGAACGACGGGCCAACGCCGCCGGTCGCTGCCGACAGCGCGCCGGCTGCGGCCTGAGGCTGCAAACCGGTACATCAGAGGGCGGGGCTTCGGCCCCGTCTTGCATTTGATATCGGCATCGCAATGACCGAAGTCCAGCATCTGCACGGCGCGTCTCGACGCGACTGGCAAACCGCGCGCTTTGCAGTCGACTTGCAGCGGCCTCGGGTGATGGCGATCGTCAACGTCACCCCAGACTCGTTTTCCGACGATGGCCGATATGCCCATGTCGACGCCGCGATGCGGCGCTGCGACGACGTCGCCGCGCAGGGCGCCGACATCATCGATATCGGCGGCGAATCGACGCGACCAGGTGCTGCGGCACCGTCGCTCGACGAAGAACTTGCGCGCGTGCTGCCGGTGCTGCGCCACGCGGTGACGCTGGGCCTGCCGGTATCGGTCGACACCAGCCGCCCTGAGGTGATGCAGGCGGCCCTCGATCTCGGTGTCGATATCGTCAACGACGTGCGCGCCTTGCAGCGCCCCGGCGCGATGCAGGTCGTTGCGGCACATCCGAGGGTTGGAGTCTGCCTGATGCATCTGCGCGGCGAGCCGGCGTCGATGCAACAAGCGCCCGTGTACGTCGATGTGGTCGCCGAAACCATCGCCTTTCTGCGCGATCGCCTGAACGCAGCGCTGGCGGCGGGCATCGATGCAAGCCGCATCGTCGTCGACCCGGGCATTGGATTTGGCAAGACCCTCGAGCACAACCTCGAACTCGCCCGCCGCCAGCACGAACTGCTGGCGCTCGGCCAGCCGCTGCTGCTGGGTTGGTCGCGCAAGGCCACGCTCGGGCGGCTCACCGGCCGCGGCGTGGCCGAGCGCCAGGCAGCCAGCATTGCCGCCGCGCTGGCGGCCATCGCCGCGGGCGCATCGATCGTTCGTGTGCATGATGTCGCGGCCACCGTCGATGCAATTGCGGTCTGGTCTGCGCTGCGAGGTCATGGCACCGCGCCGCACAGCGACAATCCGCGACTGTTTTGAGGGCAATGAAATGAGCAGAATCCACTTCGGCACCGACGGCATCCGCGGCACCGTCGGCCAGGCGCCGATCACGCCCGACTTCATGTTGAATCTGGGCCATGCGGTCGGCCATGTGCTGCGCCGGTCGGTCGATCGGCCGACGGTGCTGATCGGCAAGGACACGCGCATCTCCGGCTACATGATCGAGTCGGCGCTCGAAGCCGGCTTTGCATCGGCGGGGGTCAACGTGCTGATGACCGGGCCGCTGCCAACACCCGGCGTGGCCTACCTCACACGCGCGCTGCGGCTCGACCTGGGCGTAGTCATCAGCGCGTCGCACAACCCGTACAACGACAACGGCCTGAAGTTCTTTTCGGCGCGCGGCGAAAAGCTGCCCGACGATTGGGAGCTGGCGGTCGAGGCGGCGCTGCAAGAGGCGCCGCGCTGGGTCGATTCCGCCAGCCTGGGCAAGGCACGGCGCATCGAAGACGCGCGTGCGCGGTATATCGAGTTCTGCAAGAGCACGTTTCCGAATGACCTGTCGCTCAAGGGGCTCAAGCTCGTCATCGACGGTGCCAACGGCGCGGCGTACCACGTCGCACCCGATGTCTTTCACGAGCTCGGCGCCACGGTCGAGACCATCGGCTGTGCACCGAATGGCCTGAATATCAATGCCGGCGTCGGCGCCACCGCGCCTGCCGCGCTGGTCGCCAAAGTCAAGGAAACCGGCGCCGACTACGGCATCGCACTCGATGGCGACGCCGACCGGCTGCAACTCGTCGACGCCGCCGGGCGCCTGTACAACGGCGACGAGCTGCTCTACGTGATGGCCACCGACCGGCTGGCGCTGGGCGAGCGGGTGCCGGGGGTGGTCGGCACCCTGATGACCAATATGGCGGTCGAGCTTGCCCTCAAGCGCCGCAACGTCGACTTCGTGCGCGCCAAGGTCGGCGACCGCTATGTGCTCGAAGAACTTGCCGCCCGCGGCTGGCAGCTCGGCGGTGAAGGCTCGGGCCACCTGATCGCGTTGGACAAACACACCACCGGCGACGGCATCGTGAGTGCGCTGCAGGTCTTGCAAGCGGTGCGCCGCAGTGGCCGCTCGCTGGCGTCGATGCTCGACGGGGTCGAGTTGTTCCCGCAGACCCTGATCAATGTCCGGCTGCCCGAAGGCAGCGACTGGAAGCGCAACCCGACGCTTGACGCCGCGCGCGCCGCTGCCGACGCCGACCTTGGCGAAGGCGGCCGAGTGTTGATCCGGGCCTCTGGCACCGAGCCGGTGCTGCGCGTGATGGTCGAGGCCAGCGACGCGAAGGTCGCGCGCCGCACCGCAGAGACGCTGGCCGCCGCCGCCTTGGCCTGAGTATCGGGCTGCACCCGGACCAGCCGCGCGCTGGTTCGGGCGCTGCGCACCGCCAGCGTCATGCGGCCGTCACAGTCGCGTCGCAGACTCGTTGGACTTGCCATTTTTGGAGTTCGTCCGATGACCTCATTCGCTGCCGCCCTGACCCTGGCCGCCGTGGCCACCCTCACCGTTGCCTGCGCCGCACCACCACCCGCACTGCCCGCGGGACTCACCGCAGGGCGTTTTGTACCGATGGAATGTGCCGAGAACCGGCAGTTCCAGGTGCGCATCAGCGAGGACGGCAAGTCGGCGCGCGTGCGCGCGCTGCACGGTTCGGCCGAGCTCGATCGCACGGCTGATGGCATCTTCGTCGCCGACGGCTACACCTTGCGGCTGGCCGGTGAGGGTGCAATCAGCCTCGACCATGACGGCAAGAGCCAGGGCCGCGGCTGCAAGCCGCGCGGCTGACCGGCTTGCCTGCCGCGTTGTCACATACCCACGACGGCTGTCACATTAGTTTCACGGTTGCTTCATAGAGTACCGGTTATCGAGTCGCTTCCCGACTTTTGGAGTCCACGATGTCCACCTTTGTCAAGTTCGCGGCCGCTGCCGCCACCCTGTCCATCGCCGGCCTGGCCCAGGCCCAAGTCATCAAGATCGACGGATCGTCGACGGTCTACCCGATCACCGAAGGCATCGCCGAAGACTTCCAGAAGGCGAAGAAAAATGCGATCAAGGTAACGGTCGGAATTTCTGGCACCGGCGGCGGCTTCAAAAAGTTCTGCCGCGGCGAGATCGACATTCAGAACGCTTCGCGCCCGATCCTGGAGAAGGAACTTGCCGACTGCAGGACAGCGGGGATCGAGTTCATCGAGTTGCCGGTGGCCTTCGATGCGTTGACGGTGGTCACCAACCCACGCAACACCTTCTTGAAGCAGATCACGGTTGAAGAACTGAAGAAGATCTGGGAGCCGGCAGCGCAGGGCAAGGTCATGCGCTGGAACCAGGTCAACCCGGCCTGGCCCGATGCGCCGATCAAGCTCTTCGGCGCCGGTTCTGATTCGGGTACTTTTGACTATTTCACCGAGGCCATCACCGGCAAATCCAAGGCCAGCCGCGGTGACTACACGGCCAGCGAAGACGACAACGTTCTGGTGCAAGGTGTGTCGCAGGACGTCAACGCGATCGGCTATTTTGGCTACGCCTATTTCGCGGAAAACCAGAGCCGCCTGAAGGCCGTGCCGATCGTCGAAAAGGCCGGCAAGCCGGCGGTGGGCCCCAGTGAAGCCTCGGTGCTCGATGGCTCGTACCAGCCGCTGTCACGCCCGATCTTCATCTACCTGAGCGTGAAGTCGCTGGCCAAGCCGGAGGTACGCGAGTTTTCTGAGTACTACATGAAAAACGCGGCCAAGATTGCCAAGGAAGTGAAGTACGTGCCGCTGCCGCCGCGGGCCTACACGATCGGCATCGACCACATCGTGAAAATCAAGAAGGGCTCGGTCTTCGGCGGCAAGAATGAAGTCGGCGTGCGCATCGACGACCTGCTGGCGCGCGAAGCGAAGCTCTGACACGCGCTGCCTCGCGGCGTGGTCGTGATCCTGTTGCTCTGATCGGCTTCTAGAATGGCTATCACTTCCACTCGCGATCAAGGGGCCCGCTTGCCAGCAAACGCACTCACGGGGCAGGCCCGCCTGGCCGAGATGGCGCGACTGAAGGTCGCGCGCAAACGGCGCGAGAAAGCCATCGAGATGGTGCTGCTACTGGCAGCGAGCGTTTCGGTTTTCACCACGCTGGGCATCGTCTACATCCTGCTCAAGGAATCGCTGGCGTTTTTCAGCGTCGTTCCGCTCTGGAGCTTCCTGACCGACACCCAGTGGACGCCGTTGTTCAGCGACGCCCACTTCGGCATCGCGGTGTTGCTGTCGGGCACGCTGACCAGCTCGGCGGTGGCGCTGATGGTGGCGATCCCGCTGGGCACGATCATCGCGATCTACCTGTCGGAGTTTGCCGGCCACAAGACGCGCGAAATTTTGAAGCCGCTCCTCGAGTTGCTCTCAGGCGTGCCGACGATCATCTACGGTTACTTTGCGCTGCTCTTCGTGACGCCGCTGCTGCAGAAGATCTTCCCCGGGTTGCCGGGCTTCAACGTGCTTTCGGCGGGCCTGGTGATGGGCATCATGATCATCCCGTACGTTTCGTCGCTGTCTGAGGACGCGATGCGCGCGGTGCCGATGAGCCTGCGCGAAGGCGCCTATGCGATGGGCGCGACGCGTTACCAGACTGCCGTGACCGTGGTCGTGCCGGCGGCGCTGTCCGGCATCGCGTCGGCCTACATTCTCGGCATCTCGCGCGCGGTGGGCGAAACGATGATCCTGGCCGTGGCGGCCGGCATGCAGCCAAACCTGAGCTTCAACCCGATGGAGCCTGCGGCGACGATCACCTCGTTCATCGTCCAGGTGGCATTGGGTGATTTGCCGCACGGCTCGGTTGGTTATCAGACGATCTTTGCAGCCGGCCTGATGCTGATGCTGCTGACCTTGGGATTCAACATGCTCGGGCACTGGGTGCGGCGCCGGTACCGGGAGGCGTACTGATGAATCAAAACACGAACGATCGCGCAAACCCGCCCGCCAAAACACAGGTGGCCAGCAAACCCGCTCGGCTCGATCCAGAACAGATCCGCGCGCTGATTCGCAAACACAAACGCTGGGACGCCATCTTCGGCGCCCTCGGCGTGATCTCGCTGATGATTGGCATCCTGACCCTGCTGGCGCTGTTCACCGGCATGATCATTGACGGCGTGCCGCGCCTGAGCGGCGACTTCTTTACCAGCTTCCCGTCGCGCCGTGCTGGCGAGGCCGGCATCCTGTCGGCCTGGGTCGGGTCGATCCTGGTCATGTTCGTGACCGCAGTTTTTGCGGTGCCGGTCGGGATCGCGAGCGCCATCTATCTCGAGGAATATGCGCGCAAGAACTGGTTCACCGATGTCATCGAGATCAATATCAGCAACCTCGCAGGGGTGCCGTCGATCGTCTATGGCCTGCTGGCGCTGGGCCTGTTTGTCTACACCTTCGGCTTCGGCCAGAGCATCCTGTCGGCAGGCCTGACGCTGGCGCTGCTGATCCTGCCGATCGTCATCGTCGCCACCCGCGAGGCGCTACGCTCGATACCGCTGCAGATCCGCGAAGCCGCCTACGGATGCGGCGCGTCGCAGTGGCAGGTCGTCAAGGACCACTTGGTGCCCTATGGGCTGCCCGGCATCCTCACCGGCGTGATCATCGGCATGGCGCGTGCGATCGGCGAGACGGCGCCGATCATCACCATCGGTGCGCTGACCTTCATTGCTTTTTTGCCGCCGATGCCGGGCACCGGTGATCCGCCGGCCGGGGCTTTCGACTGGCTGTTTTCGCCGTTCACGGTGATGCCGATCCAGATTTTCAACTGGACATCGCGGCCCGATCCGGCATTTCATCAAAACGCGGCTGCGGCAAGTTTTATCCTGGTGTTGATGACACTCGGCATGAACGGCCTGGCGATCTGGCTGCGCTACCGACTGCGCAAGAACCTCAAGTGGTAGTTCATCGAGCGCGCGCCCGACCGCGCCACCACGCAACATCTCAACTGGACCCCGCATGACATCCACGATCACGCTGCCGACCAACCCGCCGCCGCTGAAGGCCGAATCCAAAGGGCTCGACTTTTATTACGGCAGCTTCAAGGCGCTCAAGCGGGTGTCGATGCCGGTCTACGAAAACCATGTCACTGCGCTGATCGGGCCTTCGGGCTGCGGCAAGTCGACCTTTCTGCGCTGCTTCAACCGCATGCACGACCTCTACCCCGGCCACCGCTACGACGGCGAGATCCAACTGCTGCCCGATGCGGTGAATGTGCTCGCCGCGCAGGTCGACCCGATCGAGGTGCGGATGCGCATCTCGATGGTCTTCCAGAAACCCAACCCTTTCCCGAAGTCGATCTTCGAGAACGTCGCCTATGGCCTGCGGGTGCGCAACGAAAAGTCGCGCAGCTATATCGAAGACAAGGTCGAGGCCGCCCTCAAAGGCGCTGCGCTCTGGGACGAGGTGCGTGACCGCCTCGACGAAGGCGGCTCCAACCTGTCGGGCGGCCAGCAGCAGCGCCTGTGCATTGCGCGCGCGCTGGCCACCGACCCGGAGATCATCCTCTTCGACGAGCCGACCTCGGCGCTCGACCCGATCGCCACGGGTGCCATCGAAGAGCTCATCGGCGAGCTCAAGAGCAAGGTCTCGATCCTCATCGTCACGCACAACATGCAGCAGGCGGCGCGGGTCTCCGACTACGTGGCTTACATGTACCTTGGCGAACTCATCGAATATGGCGACACCAAGGACATCTTCATGAAGCCCAAACGCAAAGAGACCGAGGACTACATCACCGGCCGCTTTGGTTGATGGGCCGGGAACGATGCACGATCACCAAAGGAACACGATGAGCGACAAACACCTGTCGACCCAGTTTGACGCCGAACTCAGCGGCATCTCCAACCGCGTGCTCGAGATGGGCGGGCTGGTCGAAAGCCAGGTCTCGCAGGCGATGTACGCGCTGTCCAATTTCAGCGGCGAAACCGCCTCGCAAGTGCTGCAGCAGGAAGAGCGCGTCAACCAGATGGAGCTTGAGATCGACCGCGATCTGTCGGCCATCATCGCGCGCCGCCAGCCCACTGCACGCGACCTGCGCCTGCTCATCGCAGTCGCCAAGTCGATCGCCAACCTTGAGCGTGTTGGCGACGAAGCCGCACGCATCGCACGCACCGTGCAACGCCTGATCAATACCGGCGTGTCGAGCCGGCTGCGCCTGCCGGTGGCCGACTTGCAGTTCGGAGCCCAGCTCGCGATCGCGCTCCTGCGCAAGGCGCTCGATGCTTTTGCGCGCCTGGACACCGCACGCGCACTTGAGGTGCTCAAGCAGGACGACCAGATCGACCAGGAGTTCGACGGACTGCTGCGCAAGCTCATCACCTACATGATGGAAGACCCGCGCACGATCTCTTCGAGCATCGACCTCGTCTTCGTCGCCAAGGCCATCGAGCGGGTTGGCGACCACGCCAAGAACCTCGCCGAAGCGATCATCTACGTGGTCAAAGGCACCGACGTGAGGCACACCTCGGTCGAAGCCGTCGAGGATGCAATCCGTTGACGCAGCACAGGGCAGGGGGGCGGGCATGAACAAGATCTTGGTGGTTGAAGACGAATCGGCGATCGCCGAGCTGATCGCGATCAATCTGCGCCATGCGGGCTACGCGGTAGTCGTTGCTGCCAGCGCCGAGGCGGCCCAGGCGGAAGTCGACCGCGCGTTGCCGAGCCTGGTGCTGCTCGACTGGATGCTGCCCGGGCAGAGTGGCGTTGCGCTGGCCAGGCGCTGGCGCGCCGATTTGCGCACCCGCGACCTGCCGCTGATCATGCTGACTGCGCGCGCTGAAGAAACCGACATGGTGCAGGGCTTGGACGCCGGCGCCGACGACTACCTGACCAAGCCCTTCTCGCCGAAGACCCTGCTGGCGCGCATCCGCGCCGTCCTGCGCCGGCGCTCGCCGCAGGCGCTCGACGATGCGGTTCAGGTCTGCGGCCTGACGCTGGACCCGGCCACGCGCCGGGTCACGAAGACGATCGACGGCGAACTGCGCGAAGTGCGCGTCGGCCCGACCGAGTTTCGCCTGCTGCACTTTTTCATGACCCACCCCGAACGCGTGCACAGCCGGTCGCAACTGCTCGACCGCGTCTGGGGCGACCATGTCTTCATCGAAGAGCGCACTGTCGACGTGCACGTCAAACGCCTGCGCGAAGCGCTGTCGCCAGTGGGCAGCGCGACGCTGGTCGAAACCGTGCGCGGGGCTGGCTACCGCTTGAGCCAGATCAACACCACCGTGGCCGCCTAGATTCTTGTCGACGGTCGGGCGCGTTAGCATCGACGACGATGAACTGGTTGCTGCCGCGGATCGTTGCGACTGTGCTGGTGACGCTCGTCGGTGCTGCATTGGGCGGGCTCTTCGGCGGTCTGTTCGACGCAAGCGCCGGTTGGGCCTTGGCCGGGGCGGTGCTCGGCGCCGTGTTATCGGCGGCAACCGACCGTGTTGGCGGCTATCGGCTGCTCGGCTGGTTGCGCAGCGCGCAGGAGCGTGAGGCGCCGCGCGATACCGGTTTCTGGGGCGAGATCGGCTACCGCACAGAGCGTGTACTGCGCATCCGCGAGCGCGAGATCGAGTACGAACGCGACCAACTGCGGCAGTTTTTCTCGGCCATCGAAGCCTCGCCCAACGGCGTGCTGCTGCTCGATGTCAACGACCAGATCCAGTGGTGCAACTCGGTGTCTGCGGCGCACTTCGGCCTCGACCCGAAGCGTGACCGCCTGCAACGTGTGACCAACCTCGTGCGCGCGCCGGCCTTTGTCGCCTATCTGCAAGAAGGGCGCTTCGACGAGCAGGTGCAGTTTCCCGGCCCGGGCGGGCAGGGCACGCTGACGGTCCTGGTGCGCCTGTACGGCGACGGCAAGAAGCTCGTGCTCTCGCAAGACATCACCGAGCGCGAGCGTGCCGATGCAATGCGGCGTGACTTCGTGGCCAACGTTTCACATGAGATTCGCACCCCGCTGACGGTGCTCGCCGGGTTTGTCGAGACCCTCGCGGCATTGCAACTCAGCGAACCCGAACGGGCGCGGGTGCTGGTGCTGATGGAGCAGCAGACACACCGCATGCAGGCCCTGGTCTCCGACCTGCTGACCTTGGCGCAACTCGAAGGCAGCCCGCGGCCGAGTGCCGACCGTTGGGTGTCGGTACAGGCGCTGATGCGTCAGGCCCAGGCCGAAGCGGCGGGCCTGTCTGCCGGGCGCCATCAGGTCCATATCGAAACGCCGCCGGCTGCCGCGGGGGCTGAAATCGCCGGTGCGCCGGGTGAGCTGCAGAGCGCTTTAAGCAACCTCGTCAGCAACGCCGTGCGCTACACCGCTGAAGGCGGGCAGATCGACGTGCGCTGGCGCATCCGCGTCGACGGCGGGGGTGAGTTCGAAGTTGCCGACAACGGTGTCGGCATCGCCCGCGAACACCTGCCACGTCTGACTGAACGTTTTTATCGTGTCGACGGTAGCCGCTCGCGCGACACCGGCGGCACCGGCCTGGGCCTGGCGATCGTCAAGCACATCGTGCAACGCCACGGGGGCGAGATCGACATCCAGAGCGAGCTCGGCAAGGGCTCTCGCTTTCGGCTTGTCTTCCCGTCGGCGCGGGTCCGCGCGGCCGCTGTTGATGCGCCTGCGGCGCTGGCAGGCGCACTCGCGCCGGCTTCGTCAGCAGCGGTGGCGCCACCAGCGCCGTCCACACTGTACGCGCCGGTAGCGCCGGTAGCGCCGTTAGCGCCGTTAGCGTCGATAGACTGAGATCACTTCGCTGCGGTCCGTCGGCCGGCGCAGCGTGGCGACGAGCAGCCAGCCCGGCATGGTTTCGGGCGTCGCGCTCCGCGTGATGGCGACGAGCACGTTGCACAATGGCGCGTTCACCGCCTGCGGGCGTGCGTCGACGGTGTAGTGGCCGAAGACCTCGAACGAGGCGATCTGCGCGAGGCTGAAATTCTGCGCGACGATGCAGTGCGAATCGCCGATATGCGGCGCGCTGCGCTCGACCACCGCACGCGCACTGCGCGCAAAATCGAGCAACGGCAGCCACAGCGTCATCAGCAGCAGCCAGCACAGCGCGACGCCGCCAGCCGGGATGACCAGGCTCTTCCACAAAGCGTGCTGGTGACGCCCGGTGCGCCAGCGCACGAGGGTGATCCACGCCAGCGTGCCCAGCGTGGCCAGCGCCAACTCGGCCAGCGAAAACGGCACCTCGAAACCGGGCGTGAGCTTGGCCACGTTGGCTGCCCAGCGCGCCGGCCAACCGGTCTGCATCGCGATGTACATGGCCCAGATCGCAAGCACGCAGGCAGTAAAAAAACAGACCGAAAACCAGTCGATCGCCGCCGCGGCGCTGCGCCGTAGCGTCGGCAGCGCAAACGCTGCCAGCACCGCCAGCGCTGGCAGCGCGAGCAGCAAGGCACGGTCGCTGCCACCCATCCAGATGCTCGCTGCGCAAGCCGTGATCATCACCGACAGCGGCACCGAAACATGGCGGTTGAGCCACTGCCGCCGCCAGCGCCACAGAGTCCACGCCGCGAGCGGCCAGACCGGCCACAAAAACCACAACCACTGGCGCGCGATCTGCACCAACTGGTCGATGCGCGGGCTGAATCCGAAGCGCCAGGCCCAGCTGCCAATCGCGGTCGCGACGAGAGTCGCGACCAGCGTTGCAACGGCCACCCAGACCGCAAACCCGCGTGCCTGCGCATACGCCGATCGCGCGCAGATCAGGGTGCCGAGCAGCCCGAAGACAACGGCCATCGCCGGCGCTCCGCTGGCCGCGAGCAGGCCCAGCGCCGCCACCACGCCCACTCGCGCCCGCGCGCTGCGAAATGGCGCTGCGGCAAGCGCCCACAAGTAGACGCTGGTGGCGAAGAGCTGCACCAGCTCAGGCGTGGTTTCGTGGCCCAGCTGCAGCAGCCCCAGGGTCGCGATGAGCGCCAGCAACGCGCCATCGGCCAGCGCGCGTGCATAGTCGATCGGCGCTGCTTCACCGCCAAACGCGAAGGCCAGCGGCTGCGCTGCATCGGTGCGCGCCAGGTGAAAGGTGGTGTACCAGGTGAAGGCCAGGGTCGCGGCGAGCAGCAAGCCAAACGGCAGGCGCGCCGCCAGCGCGGGGTCGACCAGCGGCGACAGCACCACGATGAAGGCCGCGCCCAGCCAGTGCGGCAGCAGCGCGGCGTCGACGGCCACACCGCCGAGCATGGGAGTGAACCAGCCGCTGCGGCCCTCGGCCATGGCGCTCATCACGCCGAAGGCGGTGACGTCGGCGTTGCGCCAGGGGTCGCGGCCGAAGATTCCCGGGATCACCCAGGCTGCGCAGAACAGCAGCAGCGCCAGCCGGGGCAGGCGCTGCGCTGCGCGTTGCGTAACGAGTGCCGGGTTCGGTGCGCTCATCCCGCCATCATGCCCGCAGGCCAGCCTCGGCCGCGATGCAGGCATTGATCTGCAGGCGAAAAAAAGGCAGCCGAAGCTGCCGTCTTCTTGTCCCCGTGGCGGGCTTATTTCTTGAGGCCGACACGCGCAAACTTGTTGCGGAATTTTTCGACCCGGCCGCCGAGGTTGTCGACGCTTTTTTGCGTACCGGTGTAGAACGGATGCGATTCGCTGGTCGACTCCAGCTTCATCAACGGCAGCTCGCGACCATCTTCCATCTTGATCGACTCCTTGGACTGCAAGCAGCTGCGCGTCACAAATTTGAAGCCGTTGGAGAGGTCCACAAAACAGACCTCGCGGTACGCCGGATGGATGCCATCTTTCATGAGAGAACCTCGCTTGATTGGGTCGGGAGCCACGCCGCGGACTGCTGCGCACTTGCCGTAAAAGCGCCAAACCTCGAATTATAGCCCGGGCAAGTGGCAGCAGCCAACGCGCCGTGGGCCGTCAGCCGCCGCGGCGCATCATGTCGAAGAAGTCCAGGTTGTTCTTGCTGGCCTTCATCTTTTCGAGCATGAACTCCATCGACTCGATCTCGTCCATCGGATAGAGCAGCTTGCGCAGGATCCAGGTCTTTTGCAGGATCTCGGGTTTGAGCAGCAGCTCTTCGCGCCGGGTGCCCGACTTGTTGATCAAAATCGACGGGTAAACGCGCTTTTCGGCCATCCTGCGGTCGAGGTGGATCTCGCAATTGCCGGTGCCCTTGAATTCTTCGTAGATGACCTCGTCCATGCGGCTGCCGGTGTCGATCAATGCGGTGCCGATGATCGTCAGCGAGCCGCCTTCTTCGACGTTGCGCGCAGCACCAAAGAAGCGCTTCGGCCGCTGCAGCGCATTCGCGTCGACACCGCCGGTGAGCACCTT
>JAYUSP010000155.1:0-6887 GCA_043755615.1 Betaproteobacteria bacterium | reverse complement strand
CGCAGCCCCCGGTGGCATCGCACCGCGACGCGCGGCGATCCGATCCCTGCCACGTTGTGCCGGCTCCAGCTCGCGCTCGTTGTGCTCACTGCGCTCGGTGGCATTGCCGGTTTGCCCGTCGCGACCCGCTGCCTGCAGATTGGCGCGGCGCAATTCGCTACCGAAGCTCGGCTCGAGCGCCACGCTGCCGGGCAACGCCGTCGGCGCGAGCGAGGCCGCACCGGTGCTGGACGCCGTGGGGCCTGGAGTGGACAGCGCTGACGTGATCATGTTCTGACTCGATGCAATGGGTGACAGGTGACAGGTGACGGGTGGTGAGCAGTGAGCAGTGAGCAGTGAGCAGTGAGCGGTGGGCGGTGAGCGGTGAGCGGTGAGCGTCTTCGAGCGGTCAATGCAGATTTGAGAAACAGCTCAGCCGGTTGCCGGCCCAGCCGGCGCGCTGCGCCGCCTCGTCGGCCTGTTTCTGGTCACGCCGCTGCACCACCAGGCGCTGGTCGTTGGCGCGGCGCTCGAGCAGTTTTTGTACCGCAGCCACGCGCATCTCGGCATCGAGCAGGGCCGCGCGGCAGGCGGCGGTGGTGGCCTGGGCGCGGTCGAACAGGCCGCGCTGTTGCGCCAGTGCCTGGTCCAGGCGCTGCATGAAGCTGCGGTAACACTGCAAGATCTCGATCGTCGCGGTCTGGCTCAGGCGCAGGCTCCAACGGTCGACATAATCGGCACGGTACTGCACCAACTGGTCGACTTGCCCTTGCGCCTGAAGCTGCTGCGTCTGGGCCTGCTGCAAGGCCAGTGCGGCGTTGTCGCGGACATGTTGCTCGCGCTCGAGCAGGGTTTGCAGGGCTCTCGGATCGGGTAGGGTCATGGCTGGGTGAAGCGGGTTGCAGAATGCGGGCCGACGGGTTTCAGGTCGCGCCGGCCAGGCCCAGCAGTTGTTGCACGCTGGCAGCCAGTGGCGCGCGGTCGCCCATATCCTGCTGCAGCAACTGGATGATCTGCGCCTGCGCGCGCACGGCGGTATCGAGTTCGGCGTCGTGGCCGGGTGCGTAGGCACCGAGCTGGATCAGGTCGCGCGCCTTGTTGACCTTGGCCAGCAACTGGCGCACCCGGCGCGCCGCGAGCTGGTGTTCGCGCGGCGTCACCGCGGGCATCACGCGCGAGACACTGCGCTCGATATCGATCGCCGGGTAGTGGCCACTTTCCGCGAGCTCGCGCGAGAGCACGATGTGGCCGTCGAGAATGCCGCGCGCGGCGTCGGCGATCGGGTCCTGCGGGTCGTCGCCTTCGCTGAGCACGGTGTAGAAGGCGGTGATCGAGCCGATGCCGCGCAGGCCGTTGCCGGAACGCTCGACCAACTGCGGCAGCTTGGCAAACACACTCGGCGGATAACCCTTGGTCGCCGGCGGCTCGCCGATCGCCAGCGCGATCTCGCGCTGCGCCATCGCATAGCGGGTCAGCGAGTCCATCAGCAGCAGCACATGTTTGCCACGTTCGCGAAAATGCTCTGCGATCGCGGTGGCGTAACTTGCACCCTGCATGCGCACCAGGGGGGGTGAGTCGGCCGGCGCGGCGACGACCACGCTGCGCGCGCGGCCCTCGTGGCCTAGGATGTCCTCGATAAACTCCTTGACCTCGCGGCCGCGTTCGCCGATCAGGCCGACGACGATGACATCGGCTGCGGTGTAGCGGGCCATCATGCCCAGCAGCACCGACTTGCCGACGCCGGTGCCGGCGAACAGGCCGATGCGCTGGCCGCGGCCGACGGTGAGCAGGGTGTTGATCGCGCGCACGCCGGTATCCAGCGGCGTGCGGATCGGATCCCGGTCCATTGCATTGATCGGGCGCCGGTTCATCGGCTCATCGACAGTGTGGGTCAGCGCCGGGCCGCGGTCCATCGGTACGCCATGCGCGTCGACAACCCGGCCGAGCAGGCCGTCACCCATCGGCAGGTGCAGGCTGCGGTCTTCGGTGCGGCGCCAGGGGTGCTGGGCGCAACCAAATGCCGGCGCGGTCTGGGCCAGCGCGCGAGGCAGCACGACGGCGCCGCTGCTCATGCCGTGCAGTGCGCCGGTGGGCATCAGATATGCGCGGTCGCCGCTGAAGCCCACGACTTCGGCCAGCACCGACGGCTGGCCGCTGCTGCGCACTTCGCAGACGCTGCCCACCGGGACACGCACGCCGGCGGCTTCGAGCACCAGCCCGGTGACCCGCACCAGCGTGCCGACGGCCTCAAGTGGCTGCGGCGCCGCGGCGTACTCAAGCAGGGTCGCCAGGTACTGCTGCCAATGTTCGGCGCGTTGTGCCGATCGGGTCGAAGGTTGGGGGTTCACGATGGCTGCGTGTTGGGTGCATCCGCGGCAGCGGCGGCGTTCAGCTCGACGCTGCTGCCGAGTGCGGCTGCGGCGCGCGCCCAGCGGCGCTCGATGCTGGCGTCGATCGACCCGGCGTCGGAGTCGACGGCGCAGCCACCGCGTTGCACCGCGGGGTCGGCCACCAGGCGCGCGCCGCGGGCGCCGAGCACCTCGGTGGCGCCAGCACTGACCAGCGCCAGATCGTCGGGGTGGACACGCACGACGATATGCCGCGCGCTCATCAGCACCGCGTTGACGGCCTCTTGTGCGATGGTCGCCACCAGCTCGGGCCGCTGCTGCAACTCGTGGCGCAGGATCTGGCGCGCCAGCGCCACCGCGGCCTGCGCAACACCGGCCGCCATCTGCTGCTCCAGCGCTCCGAACTGCTCGTCGAACTGCCGCACCAAGGCGCCGATCTGGGCCGACATCTGGGCGGCAAAACTCTGCTTGAAACTGTCCAGCGCGACGAGCCCGTCGCGGTAACCGTCCTGGTAGCCCGACTGGCGCGAGGTGTTGACCTTGGCGCGCCACTCGTCGGCGCTGGGCAGGCCGGCACCTTCGGGTCGCGGCTCGGTACGGCGCTCGACACCACCCAGGCTGTCGGGACACCAGGCGTCGACCTTGCCGAGTTCTTCGCGCGGGATGAAACGCGCGTACGCCGATGCCGGCTTCGACCCTGGTGGCGCCGGGATATTCGGGTACCGGCCCTTGGTGTCAGACGAACGCGTCATCGCCGCCGGTGCTCATCTGGATCTGGCCTTCGTCGACGAGGCGGCGCACGATCTTGAGCATTTCCTTCTGCTCGGCCTCGACCTCGGACAGGCGCACCGGGCCGCGTGTATCGAGGTCTTCGCGCAGGGTCTCGGCGGCGCGCGACGACATATTGCGGAAGACCTTTTCGCGCAGCTCGGGTGATGCCCCCTTGAGCGCGAGCACCAGCGATTCGGACTGGACTTCCTTCAGGATCGCCTGGATGCCCTTGTCGTCGAGCTTGTCCAGGTCGTCGAAGGCAAACATGTTGTCCATGATCTTCTGCGCCAGGTCGGAGTCGGCCTCGCGGATGTAGTCGAGCACGGTGGTCTCGACGGCGTTGCCGAGCATGTTCAGGATATCGGCGGCCGCCTTCACGCCCCCCAGCGTCGACTTGCGCATGCGCTCGCCGCCGGCCAGCACCTTGCTCAGCTCTTCGTTCAGGTCTTTCAGCGCCGACGGCTGGATGCCGTCCAGCGTGGCGATGCGGATCAGCACCTCGTTGCGCTGGCGTTCGCTGAATTGCTTGAGTACACCGCCGGCCTGGTCGGACTCCAGGTGCACCAGGATCGCAGCGACGATCTGCGGGTGTTCGTTGCGCAGCAGTTCGCCTACCGAGCTGGCGTCCATCCACTTCAGGCTTTCGATGCCGGTGGCGGCGCTGCTCTGCACGATGCGGTCGATGAGCAGCGCGGCCTTGTCTTCGCCCAGCGCCTTGCGCAGCACGGTCTTGACGTATTCGTCGGTGTCGCTGACGAGCATGCTTTCGTTGCCGGCCAGCGAGGTGAACTTGTCGAGCACGCCTTCATAGCGCTCGCGTGGCACGGCCTTCATCCTGGCGATGGTTTCGCCCAGGCGCCGGACTTCCTTGGGCGCGAGGTGCTTGAAGACCTCGGAGGCTTCCTGCTCGCCGAGGGACATCAGCAGGATGGCTGCTTCTTCGAGGCCGTTGTCGTCCATGGTGACGGGTTGCAGTGGTGGGGTTGGCGGGGGTGACGTTGCGGGTGACGTTGCGGGTGACGATCGGGGTGACGTTCGGGATGTCGCGCGCCGCGGTCGTCGATCAAGCCGCCTGGTCGCCGTTGATCATGCCGCGCACGATATTCGCCGTCGCTGCCGGGTTGGCCTTGGCGAAGCTGCGTGCGCCGTCGAGCTTTTGGGTCGACTTCGGCGCTTCCAGCGCCAGCGGCTGTTCATTCGGCAGCATCAAGGGGTCGTCGACAACGGTGTCGATCGGCGCCGCGGCGACCACCGGCTTGAGCATCTCCTTGAGCGCCGGGCGCACCATCGTGCCGAAGATGAGCAGGGCCACCAGCGCCAGCGCCAGCGGTGCGGCGGCGCTGCGCAACAGATCGCTCAGCCAGGGCTGCTGCCAGACCGGCGCGGCTTCGGGCGTGGGTTTGCTGTCGACCCGGAAAGGCGCGTTGATCACGCGCACGGTGTCGCCGCGCTCCTTGTTGAACCCGATCCCCTGCTGCACCAGCGAGTTGATCTTTTCCAGCTCTTCGGCCGACAGCGGCGTGCTCGTGGTCTTGCCCTTGGCGTCGGCCGCGATGCGGTGGTTGACCACTACCGCAGCCGACAAGCGCTTGACGGTGCCGGTGGCATTGCGCACCGTGCGCTGGGTCTTGTCGACTTCGAAATTCGTCGTCGACTCGCGCCTGGCGTTGTTGTTCGCGGCGCCGCCCTGGGCCCCTTGCAGCGCCTGTGCGCTGCCCGTGACGGGTGCGGTCGCCGGCACCGGCGGCTGGTTGCTCTGCGCCCCGGGCACGCCGCTGGGCGTGGCCGGGCCGGGCTGGGTGGCCTCCATCGTCTGCTGCGACTTCACGCTGGCCGGGGCTTCGCCCTGGTTGGGTTTGTACTCTTCGCTGACCAGCATCGACTCTGAAAAGTCGAGCTCGGCGGTGATCGACGCGCGCAGGTTTTCGCGCCCGACAACCGGCTCGATGAGCTCAAGCACGCGTCGCTGCAAACCGGCTTCGACCTGGTGCAGATACTGCAACTGCTGCGCGTCCAGGCCGGCGCTGCCGTGGCTGTCGGCCTCGGTGAGCAAGCTGCCGCTGCCGTCGGTGACGGAGACCGCCTTCGGGCTCAACTCCGGCACGCTGCGCGAGACCAGATGCACGATGCCGGCAAGCTGCGCGCGATCCAGCGTGCGCCCGGGATGCAGGTGCAGCGTCACCGAGGCGGAAGGCTTTTGCTGCTCGCGGAAAAAACCGTTCTGCGCCGGCAGCGCGAGATGCACCTTGGCCGAGGCCACCGCATCGAGGCCGCCGATGGTGCGCATCAGCTCGCCTTCGAGCGCGCGTTTGATCGAGACGTTTTCGCCGGCCTGGGTCTGGCCGAATTTCTGGTTGTCGAGCAGTTCGTAGCCGTCGATCGAGCCCTTGGGCAGCTTGGCCGCGCTGAGCTTCATGCGCACTTCATGGACACGGTCGGCGCCGATCATGATCGTGCCGCTGCCGTCGGTCAGCCTGTACGGCACATTCATCAATGTGAGCTGGGCCAGGATCGCGCCGTTGTCCTTGTCGCCGAGATTGGCGTAGAGCACCCGCCAGTCGGGCCGCTGGCCCTGGAGCACCAG
Source organism: Betaproteobacteria bacterium (assembly GCA_043755615.1). GTDB lineage: Bacteria > Pseudomonadota > Gammaproteobacteria > Burkholderiales > Burkholderiaceae_C > Rubrivivax. Next base: position 1,205 of record JAYUSP010000155.1, on the reverse strand, counting down.
CACGATCGCCACCGCAGCCAGCGCAGCCGCGCCGAGCAGCAGCGTCACCAGCGGCTTCATCGGCAGCGCGGCGAGCCGGGCGCCGAAGGTGGTGGGTGTGATGACGGTGGCCAGGGGCAGGGCGGATGCGGCTGAAGAGTCCATGGGGGCGGGCAGGGCCGGAAAAGGTCGATCGAATGTGAACCAGACGGCGGACGCGGCAACACGACCGAAGACACCCCGGCACGCTGGGCCGAAGCTGTCGCCAGCGGCCATTGTCGGCAGCCGGGTGGCCGAACAAAGGGCGAGAAACCGGGCGAAGCGACGCCAGTTCCCGCCACCGGTTCTGCACCTCGCCAACTACAGTGCCGCCCATGGACGTGAAGCTCAAGCCTTTCGATTTTGCGCAGGCGGCAGCGCGTGCCGGGCTGCGTGTCGACGGCCAGCCGCTGCGCCCGCCGCAGGTCGTGCAAGGCGCCGAAGGCGGCTCAAGTTTCCGCGTCGCGATGAGCGATGCGCTGAAGTCGGTGAGCCAGACGCAGATCGAGGCCACGCGCTTGCAGCGCGAAGTGCAGCTCGACAACCCGACGGTCAGTCTTGAAGAGACGATGGTCGCGATGCAGCGATCGCAGATCGGCTTTCAGGCCGTGTTGCAGGTGCGCAATCGGCTGGTGCAGGCTTACACCGACGTCATGAATATGCAGGTCTGACCGAACCTTTTGCGGTTGACGGCCGATTGCGTTGCGGCGTTGAGGGGTGCGTTGCGCGTTGCGGCGGTTCGTTCTTGGCGAAGTGGGTCTGGTGTTTGTTGATGGCTGCCGCCGGCCGGGTGTCGCCCCGGCGGGCGAGTCACTTTCTTTGCTGGTGCAAAGAAAGTAACCAAAGAAAGCACCTCAATACGATTTCGCTCGCTGTGGCCGGTCGCTGCGCTCCGGCTCGCTGTCGGGATGCACAACGCGCGCATGGGCGCGCGCCGCACCAGCAGTTGTTTTGTCAAGAAGCAGCCGAACGCCCGTTGCGCAAACCAACCTTCGAGCGCGCCCATGCGCGCGATTCAAGTCCTGCGCCTCCGCACGGCGCGCAGCGCCCGTGGCCAGCGAGCCAAATCGTATTGAGGTGCTTTCTTGGGTTACTTTCTTTGCACCAGCAAAGAAAGTGACTCGCCCGCCGGGGCGACACCCGGCCGGCGGCAGCCACCAACAAAAACCAGACCCACTTCGCCAAGA
>JAYUSP010000154.1:0-6887 GCA_043755615.1 Betaproteobacteria bacterium | reverse complement strand
TCGGCTACGGCCTCGTCGTCGGCCTGGACGGCACCGGCGACCAGACGACCCAGATGCCGTCGACCGCGCAGAGTCTGAACTCGATGTTGCAGCAGCTCGGTGTGACGCTGCCGCCAGGCACCAGCATGCAACTGAAAAATGTCGCCGCGGTGCTGGTCACGACCAAGCTGCCGGCATTTGCCCAGCCCGGGCAGACGATCGATGTCAACGTCTCGTCATTGGGCAACTCCAAGAGCCTGCGCGGCGGCACGCTGATCTCGACGCCGCTCAAAGGTGCCGATGGCCAGGTCTATGCGATGGCGCAGGGCAACCTGATCGTCGGCGGCGCGGGCGCGTCGGCCGGCGGCGCCAAGGTCCAGATCAACCATTTGGCGGCCGGGCGCGTGCCGGGTGGCGCCACCGTCGAGCGCGCAGTGCCGACGCCGCTGCTGCAAGGTGATTCGCTGCAGCTCGACCTGGTCGCTGCGGACTTCAACACCGCACGCTCGGTGGCGCGGGTGATCAACGAGGCCAAGGGCGAGGGCACCGCGGCGGCGCGCGATGGCCGCACGGTCTGGATGCGCGCGCCAGCGGATGCGAATGAGCGCATCGGCTTCCTGGCCGATATCGAAAACCTAGTCGTCGACCTCGCGCGGCCGGCAGCGCGCATTGTCATCAATGCACGCACCGGCTCGGTGGTGCTCAACGACGCCGTCACGCTCGGCCCCTGCGCGGTGGCGCATGGCAGCCTGTCGGTGACGATCAGCTCGACACCGCAGGTCAGCCAGCCTTCGCCGCTGTCGCAGGGCCAGACCACGGTGACCGAAAAGAACGACATCACGATCACTCAAGCGGCTGGCGCGCTGGTGCAGATGCCCGCCGGCGCCAAGCTCGCCGATGTCGTGAAAGCGCTCAACGCGCTCGGCGCGACGCCGCAGGACCTGCTCGCGATCCTGCAGGCGATGCGCAGCGCCGGGGCGCTCAAGGCCGAAATAGAAGTGATATGACCGCCCCCCAGCTTGCCGCTGCGCGGCTTCTCTGCCATCCGGCTTGCAGGCCGGATGGCCTTCGCCAGCCACAAAGCCCCTGCCGGGCCTTTGTGCGCGGGCTCAGCCCCCCAGGGGGGCCAGTGCCCTTCGGGCGGCCGTGCGGGCACTGAAATGGTTTCGCCAAGCAACAGCCTGACCATCGACGCGCGTTCGCTCGACGCGCTGCGCAGCAAGGCCGCGGCCAACCCCAAGGCGGCGGCGCGCGAGGCGGCCAAGGCCTTCGAGACCCTGTTCATGCAGGAACTGATGAAGAGCATGCGCGCATCGTCGCTGGGCGGCGGCATGCTGGAAAACGAAGGCAGCAAGCTCGGCACCGAGATGCTCGACACCCAGTTCAGCAGCCGCATGGCGGGTGCCCCGGGGGGCCTGGCCGACATCATCGCGCGCCAGCTCGAACGCCAGATGGGCATGTCGCCGGGGCCGATCCCGAATGCCGCCACCGCGAATACCGCACCGGTGCCGATCAAGGCCGCCGCCGACCCGACCGCGGCCGTGCGCCTGCCGCAAAAAGCCGCTGCGACCTTTGTTGCACAACATACCGACGCCGCGCGTGCAGCGCAGGCGCAGACCGGCATCCCGGCTGAATTCATGATCTCGCAAGCGGCGCTCGAAACCGGCTGGGGGCGCAAGGAAATCCGGCATGTCGATGGCGGTACGTCGTTCAACCTGTTTGGCATCAAGGCCGGCGCCAACTGGCGCGGCGCGGTCGCCGAATCGTGGACCACCGAAGTCATCAACGGCAAGGCGCAGAAGGTGAAGGCGACTTTCCGCGCCTATTCGAGCTACGCCGAATCGTTTGCCGACTACGCCCGGCTGATCAAGGACAGCCCGCGTTACGCGCAGGTCGTCCAGCGTGGCGACAGTGCCAGCGGCTTCGCCCAGGGCCTGCAGCGCGCCGGTTACGCGACCGATCCGGCCTACGCCGAAAAGTTGACCAAGGTCATCAATACGACGCTGCGCCTGCAGCGCTCCGTGGCGTGAAGGTGAAAAGTTAGCCATGGGCACGTCCGCACTGATGTCCCTCGGCATGCGCGCCATGGTCGCCAACTACGCCGCCTTGCAGACCACCGGCCACAACATCGCAAACGCCAACGTGGCGGGATTTTCGCGCCAGAAGGCCGAATTTGCGACGTCCACCGGGCAGTTCACCGGCGCCGGCTTTTTTGGCCGCGGGGTCGATGTCGAAACGGTCAGCCGCGCGCACAACAGTTTTCTTACCCGCGAGGCGACGCTGTCGCGCTCGCTGGCGAGCATGGACGCGGCGCGGCTGGCCGCACTCGAACGCCTGGAGGCGGCCTTCAAACCCGGTGAGCAGGGGGTTGGTTATGCGGCAGGGCAGTTCCTCAACTCCATGGTCGACCTGGCCAGCCGGCCGGGTGACGCCGCGACGCGGCAAGTCGTGCTTTCACGGGCGACTGAAGTCGCGGGCCGGTTTGCCGCCGCCGGCAGCACCCTCGACACGGTGCAGCTCGGACTGCGTGCCGATCTCGAAAGCTCGGTCGACGAGGTCAACCAGCTCAGCCGCGGCGTTGCCGCCATCAACGCGCAGATCGCGGCGCTGACCGGCATCGGCCAACCCGCCAACGACTTGCTCGATGAACGCGACCGGCTCGTCGCGCAGATCAACGACCATGTGCAGACCAGCACCGTGCCGGCAGACGACGGCACGCTGGCGGTTTTCATCGCCGGCGGCCAGCGCCTCGTGCTCGGCAACCAGGCGGCGGTGCTGCGTGTGCAACCCGACGCCACCGACGCTTCGCGCTCGGCATTGGCGATCAACGAAGTCGGGGCCTGGCGCACGATCGACGAAGATTTTCTCGGCGGTGGTGCGATCACCGGGATGTTGAAGTTCCAGAACAACGACCTCACCAGCGCGCGCAGCGAACTCGGCCGCATGGCGGCGGCACTCGCCGGGGTTGTCAACAAGCAGCAATCGCTGGGCCTGGACCTGCGCGACCCGCCCGGCGCCGGTGCGCCGATCTTCGAAGTCGGCGCCGCGCGGGTGCAGCCTTTCAGCCTGAACCAGCGCAGCGCTGGCGGCGCTTTTGTCGCCGATGTGCGAACCGTGATCACCGACGCGACGCAGTTGTTGGCCAGTGAATACGACTTGCGCGCCGCGCCTGCCGGCCCGGCCGGCACCTGGCAGCTCACGCGCCTGGCTGACGGTGCTGTGCGCAACGTCGTCGATGGCGACAACGTCGATGGTTTCCAGATCATCCTGGGCAGCCCGGCGCCGGCCGCCAGCGACCGCTTCCTGCTGCAACCGGTGGCTCGCGCCGCGGTCGACATGCGCCGCGTGCTCGACAATCCGCGCGGCCTGGCGGCTGCAGCGCCGGTCACCGCAACCGCGTCGCCGGCCAACGGCGGCACCGCGTCGGTGGCCACGATGCGGGTCGTCGACCCGGCGATCAATACCGGCTTGAGTGCCGGCATCACCTTCACTTCGGCCAACGGCGACTACGCCTGGGAGCTGCGCGACCGCAGCAGCAATGCGCTGGTCTCCAGCGGCACCGGGGTCTGGAGCGCAGGCAACCCGGTCGCACTGAACGGCTTCGAGCTGATGCTCAACGGCGTGCCGCGCACCGGCGACAACTTCAGCGTCGTGAAGACGGTCTACACCCAGGCCAACAACGCCAACGCGCTGGCGATGGTGGGCTTGCGCGATACGGCCTTTGTCGGCCGCACGCCGCAGAGCGGCGGCGGCCTTGGCGGCGGCAACACGATCACCGACGCCTACGCTTCGGCGCTGGCCGGTGTCGGCCTGCGGGTACAGGCGGCGGGCACTGCCGCCGGCATTTCCAAAGCCGTCAACAACCAGGCCGAGTCGACGATCAGTGCCTACGCCGGTGTCAACCTCGACGAAGAGGCCGCCCGGCTGCTGCAGTTTCAGCAAAGTTACCAGGCCGCGGCCAAGGTGCTGACGGTGGCGCAGTCGATCTTCGACACGCTGCTCGAGATGGCCGGCAATTGAGGCACCGGCTAACGATGCAGACCCGCCGCACGATTCACCCAAGCCCCACCAGGCAGACGCGACACACAAGTCGGACAAGTCAGACAAGCAGGACAAGTCGGACATGTCAGGCAAGTCAAACACACGCGAGGCCCCTTCGATGCGACTGAGCACCGGTCATGCGCTGGAGCGATCGCTGGAGATGATCCAGCTGCGCCAGCAGGCACTGAACGAATCCCACGAGCGCGTGAGCAGTGGCAAGCGCATCCATCGCGCCAGCGACGACCCCGGCGCAACGGCGCGTGCCGAACGCGCGCTGGCGACCAGCGCCCGCTCCGACGCCAACCAGCGCGGCCTGGAAGCCAGCCGCAATGCGATGCTGCAGGCCGAAAGCACGCTGGGTGATGCGACCGGCCTGCTGCAGCACGCCCGCGAACTGATCGTGCAGGCCGGCAACCCGATCAATACCGATGCGCAGCGCCAGACGCTGGCCAGCGCGATCCGCGACACCCGCAAGCAGTTGCTCGAGACCGCGAACCGCGGCGATGGTGCCGGGGGTTTTCTCTTTGGCGGCCAGGGTGTCGCCGCGCCGCCCTTTGTCGACGCGGTTGGCGGGGTACAGTTTCGCGGCACCTCGGGACAGATCCTGACGGCGTCCGGCGAGCCGCTGCCGATGACGGTCGACGGTGACCACACCTGGCTGCGCGCCAACACCGGCAACGGCGTGTTCGTGGCCACCCCGGCGGCGGCCAACAGCCGCGGCGCCTGGATCGACCCCGGCCGGGTTGCCGACCCCGGCGCGCTCAGCGGCGACGACTACGCGGTGGTGTTCACGGTGGCGACCGCGCCGCCGGCCACGAGTTACGCGATCACACGCAACGGCGCGCCGACGGCGATCACCGCAGCGCCCTATCTGGCCGGCCGGTCGATCTCGATCGACGGCATGGAGTTGACTGTCAACGGCGTGCCGACCGACGGCGACCGCTTCGATATCACGCCATCGACACCCTCGTTGTCGGTGCTCGACGCGCTGGAAAATACGGCCGCCCAACTCAGCGCAGGGATGCGCAGCGGCGCGCAGGTGGCGCAGACGGTGAGCATGGGCTTGCGCGATATCGATCAGGGCTTGAACCAGCTCATCGCGGTACGTGCCGGGCTCGGCGAGACCCTGGGCAACATCGACGGCGCCGAAGGCCGCATCGCCGAAACCAAGCTGCTGGCCACGACCGAGCGTTCGGCGGCCGAAGATGTTGACATGGCGCAGGCAGTTTCGGAGTTCCAGAACCGCCAGACCAGCTACGATGCGGCCCTCAAGGCGTATTCGATGGTGCAGCGGCTTTCGCTCTTCGAGTACCTGCGCTGAATTTTCCCGGTTTTGCCCGGCGCCATTGACGGCGCCGTTTTCGAGTTTGATTTCAGCCACCGCCACCGCCACCGCCAGCGATCCCGCCGCGCCTGCCATGCAAGAACATCCCGTCCTCGGCCAGGTCATCGTTGGTTACTCGCCGATGATGGACCGCCAGCGTGCCGTGGTGGCGACGCGGCTGACGATCTTCCCTGAACCAGCCGGCGCCGTGCCCGACGCCGCGGCGCTGCTCGCGGCGATCGTCGATGTCTTCCCGGCGCCGTCGGAAAATCTGTCGATCTCGTTGCGGCCGATGGAGGCCGGCGCCGGTGTCACCGCCACCGTCGGCACCGGCATGCCGGTGATGCTCAATGTCGCCAGCGAAGCCCTGCTCGACGCGGTGATCGCCGCCGCGACTGCGGCGCCGGTGCCGCACATGCTGCTCGAGGTGCCGGCCTTCCTGGTCGACGACCCGAGCCGCGGCCTCGCGCTGCGCGCGCTGCACAAGGCCGGCCACGCCATGGCGATCACTGGCCGGCCGGTGACCGAGCTGCCGCGCGAGCTGCTGCCCTGTTTCCGCCACGCCATCGTCGACCTGCACGACGACCGCCGCGGCGGTACGCCGGCGCCGGCGGGCGTCGTGCGCCTGATCACCACGCTGCATTCGGGCGTGCGCACGCTGGCCGATGTCGAATCGTCGATCCAGCGCGGTGCGGTGGGCGCCATCGGCTGGCCGGTCGAAGGTGAATTTGCGGCCTCGGCCAAGGGCGCGCTGGCGCCAGGTCTGCGGGGTGTTGTCGACCTGATGAAACTGGTTGACCGCGAAGAGCCCGCCGAGCGCATGGAGCCGGTGCTCAAGTCCGACCCGACGCTGGCGTTCAGGCTGCTGCGCTATATCAACTCCGCCGCCTTCGGCCTGCGCGTCGAGGTCACGTCGTTCAAACATGCGCTGATGCTGCTCGGATACTCGCGCCTCAAACGCTGGCTGGCGCTGCTGCTCGCCGGCGCGAGCAAGGACGCTGCATTGCGCCCGCTGATGCACGCCGCGGTGCGGCGCGGCTTCCTGATGGAGGAGCTGGCGCGTGGCTCGGGCGACGACGAGATGCGCAGCGAGATGTTCATCTGCGGCGTTTTTTCGCTGCTCGACCGGATGTTGCTGCAGCCCTTCCCGGAGCTGCTTAAAAACGTGCCGGTGCCCGAGCGCGTGCAGGCTTCGCTGGCCACCGACAGCGGACCCTACACCCCGCACCTCGATCTGGTGCGCGCGGTCGAGCAGGGCTCGCCGGTGGACATCCGCAGCGGCGCCGAGCGGCTGCTCATTGCGCCGGGTGAAGTCAGCCGCGCGACCTTCGCAGCGCTCGCCGCGGCCCGCACGCTGGACTGAAATGGCCGAGGCTGCGGCGTCTCAGAGCGTGAGAGTTTTTCGTGCGTGACCGAGCAGCGCGCCAAACGGCGCCCGATCTAGGCGCAAAGCACAGCCATAGCTCGGGCTATGGCGAGCATTTGCAACGACGAGCGGGTGTCGTTTGGTGTGATGAGCGGGCATGAGCGAAAGACTCTCACG
>JAYUSP010000153.1:0-23338 GCA_043755615.1 Betaproteobacteria bacterium | reverse complement strand
TCAGGGCCCGGGTCGACCCAAGCCGTAGGCATTCACAGGGCCCTCGCTGGCGGCATTGCGGGCCGCGGCGCGTACGCATCGAATCGTTCGGCCGCAGCGAGCGACATTGATCTTGCGCAGCTTGATCGAGGGCCACGTGCTTCAATCTGACCATCAGCGAAGGAGGCAAGCCATGACCACCATCCGCCCCGCCGCCGTGGCAGGATCGTTCTATCCAGCCGAGCCGCAGGCGCTGCGTGCCGCCCTGAGCCGTCACCTGGCCGCCGCGCCCGCAGTCGCAGCGGGTGACCACCCGCCCAAGCTGCTGGTGGTGCCGCATGCGGGCTACGTCTACTCGGGCGACGTCGCCGCCCTCGCCTTCGCGCCCCTGGCCCGCTGGCGCGGCGTCATCAGCCGGGTTGTGCTGCTGGGTCCCGCACACCGGGTGGCGCTGCGCGGGCTGGCGGCACCCAGCGTGGCCGCATTCGAGACGCCGCTCGGCCGCGTGCCTTTGGACGCGCCGGCACTGGACGCGCTGGAAGGCCTGCGACAGGTGGCCTGGGCCGACCTGCCACATGCCCAGGAGCATGCGCTGGAAGTCGAACTGCCGTTCCTGCAGACGGTGCTGGGCAGCAGCTTCACGCTGGTGCCGCTGCTGGTGGGCCAGGCCAGCGCCGCCGAGGTGGCCGAAGTGCTGGAGCGCCTGTGGGGCGGCGACGAAACGCTGATCGTCATCAGTTCGGACCTCTCGCACTATCTGCCCTCGGCGCAGGCACAGGCCATCGACGAGGCAACCGCGCAGAGCATCCTGCACTTCGATAGCGACTTGCGGGGCGAGCAGGCCTGCGGCGCGGCGCCGCTCAACGGCGCGCTGCTGGCGGCCCGCCGCCACGGACTGGTGCCGCGTCTGCTGGGGCTGCGCAATTCGGGCCACACGCGGGGCGGCGACGGCCGGCGCGTCGTGGGCTATGGCGCCTTCGCCTTCGAATCCGCGTCACCGTCAGCGTCCGATGTAAGCGACGCGCTGGGCCGTGCGCTGCTGGCGGTGGCCAGGCGGTCCATCGCCGACGGCCTGGGGCTTGCCGCCGGCGCGGCAGCGGTCGCGCCCGACCTGCCCGAGCTGTACCGGCCGGGCAGCACCTTCGTCACGTTGCACGACGCACAGGGCCGGCTGCGCGGCTGCATCGGCCGGCTCGAGGCCACGCGCGCGCTGGGCGAAGACGTGCGCGCCAACGCCCTGGCCGCTGCCTTTGCCGACAGCCGCTTCGAGCCTTTGAACGCGTGCGAGTGGCCGGGCCTGCGCGTCGAAGTCTCGGTGCTCGAGCCACCCGAAACGCTTGCCGCACGCGACGAGGCTGCCGCGCTGGCTGCGCTGCGGCCCGGCATCGACGGCCTGATCTTCGAGTGGCGCGGCGCCCGCGCCACGCTGCTGCCGCAGGTGTGGGAGGAATGCCCGCAGCCGGCGCAGTTCATGGCCGCGCTCAAGCGCAAGGCACGTCTGCCGGCCGACTTCTGGGCCCCCGATGTGCGCCTGTGGCGCTACCGCGTGCGCCGTTTTGCCGACACCGCGGCGCAGCCAGGCACCACCCCGGTGACGGCGTGAATACCGCTGAAGCGTCGACGGGTCTGCCAGCAGCAGCGCCAGCGCGCTGGTGGCATGCGCTGCCCGACGGCCGCATCCAGTGCGACCTGTGTCCGCGCGACTGCCGGCTGCACGCGGGCCAGCGCGGGCTGTGCTTCGTGCGCCAGCGCGTGGGCGACGCGCTGGTGCTGGCCACCTACGGCCGCAGCTCGGGCTTCTGCCTCGACCCGATCGAGAAGAAGCCGCTCAACCACTTCTTTCCCGGCTCCAGCGTCTTCTCGTTCGGCACCGCCGGCTGCAACCTGGCGTGCAAGTTCTGCCAGAACTGGGACATCTCCAAGAGCCGCGAGATGGACCGGCTGCTGGACCAGGCCGCGCCGGCGCAGATCGCCGACGCCGCGGCGCAGACCGGCAGCCGCAGCGTCGCATTCACCTACAACGACCCGGTGATCTTTGCCGAATATGCGATGGACACCGCCGACGCCTGCCATGCGCGAGGCCTGCTCACGGTGGCCGTCACCGCGGGCTACATCCATGCCGCACCGCGGCACGAGTTCTACGCCAGGATGGACGCGGCGAATGTCGACTTGAAAGGCTTTACCGAAGACTTCTATTTCCGCCAGACCGGCGCGCATCTGGCGCCGGTGCTCGAGACGCTGGAGTACATCCACCACGAGACCCACTGCTGGCTCGAGATCACGACCCTGCTGATCCCCGGCCTCAACGACAGCAGCGCGGAAATCGAAGCCCTGTCGCGCTGGATCCACGCCCATCTCGGGCCTGACGTGCCGCTGCACTTCACCGCCTTCCACCCCGACTACAAGATGCAGGACGTGCCGGCGACACCACCGGCCACGCTGAAGCGCGCGCGCTCGATCGCGCTGGTCCAAGGCCTGCACCATGTCTACACCGGCAACGTGCACGACATCGAAGGCGGCACGACGTTCTGCACCGGCTGCCACGCGGCGTTGATCGTGCGCGACTGGTACCAGATTCGCCAGTACAGCGTCACCGCCGCCGGCAACTGCCCGCACTGCGGCACCGCGCTGGCCGGGCGCTTTGGGCCCACAGCCGGGAACTTTGGCCCGCGGCGGATTCCGGTTCGGCTGACCGCAGCCGCGCGCTGAGGCACGAGCGTGAAGTTCTGCGCGGCCGCGGCGGGCCGCGCCACCGCTGGGCTGCGTCACAACCGCATACTGCGCGCCGATGTCTTCACCCCATCCGAGCCGCCCGCCCTGGCCTTCGCTGGCGCTCACCGCCGCCATTCCGTTGTTCGTGGTGGCCGCGATGTTCATCTTTCAGGACGTGCAGATATCGTTGATGACCCGCGACCCGACGGGCATCGCGGGCATCCACCCGCTATCGGGATTCCTGTCTTCGCTGGGGGTGCTGTTGTGGTGGACGGCGGCGTCGGTCTGGTTGTTCTGCGCCCTCATGCACCGCATCAGCGGCGACGCGCCACGGGCCCGCTTCGCGCTCGCTTCGGGCGCGCTTTCGATGTACCTCGGGCTCGACGATCTGTTCCAGTTGCACGAGCGCATTGCGCCCAATCACCTGGGCGTGCCCGAGCGCTGGGTGCTCGCAGCGATCGTGCTGTCGGCCACGCTGTACCTGTGGCACTTCCGGCACGAGATACGGCGCGCGCAATGCGGCCTGCTCGTCGCCGCGGTAGTTTTTCTGGCCGCCTCCGTCGCGTTCGACGGCGTGCTGGCGTCGTGGGCATGGCGCGTGAAGGGTTGGAGCTACTTTCTTGAAGACGGCAGCAAGTGGGTCGGCATCTGCTTTTGGTGTGGCTTTGCAGTCACCCGTTGCCGCGCCGACATGCTTGAGGCGCGCGCCGCTCGCGCCACAACACGGCGCTGAACGACGGCCGGCCCGCCTCGCTGCGCTGTGGGCGCCGGGGCGCTTACCGGCCCGGCTCGCAAAAACAATGCACCACCGCGGCAAACGGGCCGCGGCGGTCGGCGATCTCGGCCAGCCACGACAAGTCTTGCTGCAGTTCACGCGCCGCGCCGCCGGGCAAGCCGATGCCCGTGCCTGTGCCTGTGCCTGCGCCGGCACCGAAGCCCAGCGCCGTCGCGACTTCGACCAGCCCGAGCGACCGCACTGCAGCGTCGCCGACGAAGCCCAGCACACGTTCGAAACGGCCGGGGTCGCGCTCGATCCAGCGCAGTTTGGCGTCGTCGCCGAGTTGGGCGCGGGTGGCCGCGGCTTTGACCGCGTCGCTCCAACTGCCGGTGCGGTCGATGAGGCCGCGTGCCTTGGCCTGCGCGCCGGTCCAGACGCGGCCCTGCGCCACCTCGTCGATCTTGGCCGGCGTGGTTTTTCGCGCCACTGCGGCCTTCGTGATGAAGTCGCTGTAGACCTGACCGATGACCGACTGCACCAGCTCGGCATACCGCGGGTCGAGCGTTTTGCGCGGGTCATAGGCACTGCCCAGCCAGGTTGTGGTGTAGCCACCGGTGCGCACCGAAAGTTTGTCCATCAGCCCGGCGCCGGTGGGCAGCAGGCCGAAGACGCCGATCGAGCCGGTGATCGTCGCGACATCGGCAATCACCTCGTCGGCGGCAAGTGAAATCCAGTAGCCGCCCGAGGCCGCAACATCGCCCATCGACACCACCACGGGCTTGCCGGCGGCGCGCGCGAGTTCGAGTTCGCGGCGCACGAACTCCGAGCCGACCGCGCTGCCGCCGGGTGAATTGACGCGCAGCACGATGGCCTTGACCTTGTCGTCGTTGCGCGCCTTGCGGATCAGCTCGGCGGTGGACAGCCCGCCGATACGCCCCGGCGGCGCCGTGCCGTCGCTGATCTCGCCTTCGGCAACGACGACGCCGATCAAGCCGCCCTTGTCCCCGCCCGTGGCCGGTTTGACACGCCCCAGGTAGTCGCCAAAGCCCACCTGGCGAAAGGTTTTCTTGGCGCTGTCTTCGGCACCCCGCTCGATGAGCAGCGCGCGCAACTCGTCGCGGGTTTTCAGGCCGTCGACCCATTTTTCTTGCAGCATCAGCTTGGCGACATCGCCGCCGACGGCAGCCAGCGACGCCGGCAAGGCATTGATGGCCTGCATCACGCTGCCCGCCGGCCGCTTGCGTGCCTTCTCGACGCCGGCCGTGTACAGGCCCCACATCGCGTCCAAGAGATACGCTTCCGATTCCAGCGTTTCCGGCGACGGCGCATTGGCGACAAAGGTCTCGGCGGCGTTTTTGTATTTGCCCGCGCGCACCAGATTCGCCTGCACGCCCAGGCGCTCGAAGGCATCGCCCCAGTAGTTGCGCAGGCGGCCGTAACCACGCATCTCGATTGCGCCCATCGGGTGCAGATAGACCTCGTTGGCATGCGCGGCGATGTAGTACTGGCGCTGGTCATACGACGCGCCCCAGGCGACCACCTTCTTGCCGCTGGCCTTGAAGCGTTCGATCGCCGCGGCGACTTCACGCTGCGTCGCCAGGCCGCCGCCGCTGAGCTCGTCGAGCATCAGCAGCGCTTGATGGATCTTCGGGTCCTGCGCCGCGGCGTCGAGCGCTGCGATCACGTCGCGCAACCGGGTCTGGCTGCTGTCTTCGCCACGCACCTGCTTCAGCGCCGCGTCACGCGCGCTGCCCGACCGCTGCTCGACGATCGGCCCGGCGGGGTCGAAGACGAGCACGGTTTTGTCTTTCAGCGCCGGCGCGCCACCGCCAAATGCTGCAAACAGCAGCACCGCTGCCAGCGCCAGGAAGATCAGGTTGATGACTGCACGGCGGGTGCCGTCGACGATGCGCCAGGCGCCGCCGAAGATGCGGCGCAGCAGGCCGGGTTTTTGAATGTCGTCCATCGGTGGCGCGCCTCGGGTGAATGGGGGATGCCGGGATTGTGTCGCGCTGGCGCCGACAACCGGCGGTGCTGCGACGAACCGCCCGTCGGCTGCCACGACCGGCCGCCGCCGGGGTTCGCTGTCGGCTTGCGATACTGCGCCCCGCCCATGAACCACATCCTGGCCGTCACGATCCCGTTTTTTGCCCTCGTGCTGGGCGGCTATCTCGCCGCGCGCCGGCATGTGCTGCCGGAAAGCGCGATCCCGGGGCTGAATGCCTTTGTGCTGTATTTCGCGCTGCCTTGCATGCTGTTTCGTTTCGGCGCCAAGGCGCCGCTGTTCGAGCTGTTGAGCCCGACAGTGCTGTTGCTGTGGACCATTTGTGCGCTGCTCATCGTCGGCTTCACGATCGCGGTCACGTTGAGCAAAACGATGCACCTGAAAGACGCCGCGTTTGGCGCGCTGGTGGCGGCGTTTCCGAATACCGGCTTCATGGGGGTGCCGCTGCTGGCCAAGCTGCTCGGGCCGGCGGTGGCCGGGCCGGTGATCTGCACGATCCTCGTCGACCTGTTCATCACCACGTCGCTGTGCATTGCCATCGCGCAGGCGCACGACGCCGCCGGCCACGGCGCACGCACCGCCGCGCTGCGGGTGCTCAAGGGCACGCTGAGCAACCCGCTGCCCTGGTCGATCGCGCTCGGCGCGCTGGCTTCGGCCTCGGGCTGGCAGTTGTCGGGCCCGCCGGCGGTCGTCGTCGACATGCTCGCCGACGCGGCGACGCCGGTGGCACTGTTCACGATCGGCGCGGTGCTCTGGCGCGCCGGCCAGCATGGCCACACCCGCACCGCGCCACGACACTACCTGCCGGTGGCGCTGATCAAGCTCTGCCTGCACCCGCTGCTGGTGCTGCTGCTGGCGCTGTCAGCCAGGGCACTGGGTGCGCCACTGAGCGCGCTGCACATCACCGCGCTGACCCTCGTTGCCGCGCTGCCGAGCGCGAGCAATGTGTCGATCCTGGCCGAGCGCTACGGGGCCGACAACGGCCGCATCGCACGCATCATCATGAGCAGCACGGTCGCCGCGTTTGTCACTTTTTCGCTGCTCGCCTGGGGCTTTGGCGTGCCGCCGGTGCCCTGACGGCCGGGGTTTTTTTGGCCGGCCTGGATGCCTTCGGCGTCTTTGGTGGCAGCGTCTGTGTGTAGGCAAAACCGCGCGCGATCCAGGCCCTCATCTCGTCGGCGTCGAGGTCCAGCGCGCCGTCGAAAGCAGCGTAGTCCTTCATCGTGCGGCCCGTCATCAGGCAGGGCCGCTGCGGCGCCTCTTCGGCCAGGCGCACCATCAGACGCTCCTGGTGCACGGCCGCAAACATTTGGCCGTTCACAAATGCGCAAGGGCAGCCGAACATCCGCCGGCGCTCGACCAGCGGCGACTTTGGCAGCGCCATGTCGAACGCGTCGGCGAGGTCGGCAGAGACTTTGGTCCAGGCGGTCATGGCGGCATGATTCTCCGCCGCCGCGGCCGGCCTGCCTCGGGGGCTTTCAAATCGCCAGCGGATCAACATCCACCGCCCAGCGGATGACCGACCGGTGGCCGCTGCGCAGCGTGTGCAACTGCGGCAGCCAGGCGGCGAGAAATCGCTGCAAGGCCCCGCGCGACGCCGACTCGACGAGCATCTGCATGCGCTCGACATCGGCCACCCGCGCCACGGCGGGCGGCACCGGCGGGTAGACCATCAGGCCGGCGGCCGGCGGCAGATCTTGGGTCAAGCCTGCGGCCAAGGCCGCGGCGTCGTGCAGAAAAGCCGCCGCGGCGGGTGCCGTGCGGGCCTCGGCGCGCAGCAAGGCCAGGCTCACAAATGGCGGCAGGCCGGCCTGTTGGCGCTCGGCGAGCTGTTGTGCCGCAAAGGCTTCGAAGTCGTAGTTGCGCAGCGCGGCGTAGACGGCATGCTGCGGGTGCCAGGTCTGCAGCCACATCTCGCTGGCGCCGGCCACTTCGGCATCGCGCCCGGCGCGGCCAGCGGCTTGCAACAGCAGCGAAAACAGGCGTTCGCTGGCGCGGAAGTCGCTTGCAAACAGCGCCCCGTCGGGGTTCACCGCCGCGACCAGCGTGATGCCGCGGAAGTCGTGGCCCTTGGTCACCATCTGCGTGCCCACCAGCACGTCGACTTCGCCGGCATGCACCGCCGCGAGCTGGCTGTCCAGCGTGCCCTTGAGCCGCGTCGTATCGGCATCGATGCGTGCGATGCGCGCGCCCGGCAGCAGCGCGCCGAGTTGCTCTTCGAGCTTTTCGGTGCCGCGCCCGATGGGTGCGATATCGAGGTTGCCGCAGTCCGGGCAGGCGCGCGGCACGGGCTCGGTGAAGCCGCAGTGGTGACAGCGCAGCGTGCGGCCAAATTTGTGGAAGACGCGCCAGGCGCTGCAATGCGGGCATTGGCTTTTCCAGGCGCAGGCGCCGCAGTGCAGCACCGGCGCATAACCGCGCCGGTTGAGCAGCAGCAGGCTCTGTTCGCCGCGCGCGATGCGGGCTTCGATGGCGGCCAGCAGCGGCGCGGCCAGCGCCGGTGCGTTGTCGCCGCTCAGGCGGGGTTGCCGCGTCATGTCGAGCAGGCGCACACGCGGCATCGCACCACCGCCGATGCGCTGCGGCATCGCCAGCTTCTGCCATTTGCCGTCGATGCAGCGCTGCCAGCTTTCCAGCGCCGGCGTCGCCGAGCCCAGGATCACCGGCAGCTTTTCAATAAACGCGCGATAGACCGCCAGGTCCCGCGCCGAATACCGCGCGCCGTCTTGCTGCTTGAAGCTCGGGTCATGTTCTTCGTCGACGACGATCAGGCTCAAGCGCGGCATCGGCGTGAAGACCGCCAGCCGCGTGCCCAGCACCAGGTCGGCCAGGCCGAGATGGGCGAGCAGCCAGTTCCTGAGCCGCTGCGCCGGCGTCAGCGCGCTGTGCAGCGAGACCAGCAGGGCTTTCGGAAAACGCTGCGCAAAACGCGCTTCGAGCTGCGGCGTGAGGTTGATCTCGGGCACCAGCACCAGCACCTGGCGGCCGGCGTCGAGCGCGGTCTGCGCGGCGCGCAAGTAGACCTCGGTCTTGCCGCTGCCGGTGGCGCCGTGCAGCAGGGTCGGCTTCGGCGCCAGCGTGCCTGCGCTGCCGGATGTCCCCTGCACCAGCGCCCCTGAATCGGCCAGCGCGGCCAGCGCGGCAGCCTGCTCCGGCGTCAGCGCCGGCAGCACCGGATCGGGCCCGCCGGGCGGCGCGGGTGGTGCCTTGAGCAGGCGCGCCACGCGCTTGTCAATCTGCGCTGGCGTCAGCTTGCGCAGTTCGGGCGGCAACACCGCCAGCGCGAGTTCGCCGATGCCGCGCTGGTAATAGCCGGCAGCAAAGGTCACCAGCGCGATCCAGGTCGGCGGTAGCGGGGCCAGGCTGGCGACAACTTCGGCCAGCGGCTTGAGCTGCCCCGGCGCCAACACCGCGGCGCTGGGCGGCGCCGGCCAGACGATGCCCGGCACCGTGCGGCGCCCCAGTGGCACCCGCACCAGCGTGCCCGCGGCAGGCGGCGTCAGTCCGGCGAGGTAGTCCAGCACGCTGCCAACGCCGGCATGCGCAGGCGTCTCCACGGCCACCGAGATGCGGTTTTCGGGGCCCGGCTCGGCGTTCATCGCGGCCTGGTCCGCAACTCGAGCATCACATGACAAATCTGCGCCAAGTTGATGATCTTGAAAGGCTTTTCGCTCTGTCCACCAAAATTGTTGATAACTATGTGGACAATTCGCCCTGGCCGCCGCCGGAGCCTTGATCCACGGGGCTCCGCCTTGGATTGCCCGTTTTCGCGGCAATCGACAGATCTCTTAAAAATCAACAACTTAGCGCTGTCCGTAAAAATCCCTGTGGGTGCAGCGCAACATGAAAAATTCACGTCGCCCCTCCCGAATTTTTGGGGATAAGTCAAGCCCTGAGCGCTCACTCACTGCCCGGAGGCCGATTTCACGCGCCCCGCCGCTGGCGCCGCGAATGTTCGTGGACCGCGTGTACCAGCGCGCTGACACTTTCAGGGGGTGTGTACTGGCTGATGCCGTGGCCGAGGTTGAAGATATGGCCGTCGCCCGAACCGGCGCCGGCGCCTGCGCCGCGGCTTGCACCGCTGCCCGCGGCGAGGCCCGGTGACTGCGGTGCAGCAAAGCTGTCGAGCACCGCGACCGCCTCGCGCGCCACCACCTCGGGCGGCGCAAAAAGCACATTCGGGTCGAGGTTGCCCTGCAGCGCAACACGGTCGCCGACGAGCGCGCGAGCGCGGCCAAGGTTGACCGTCCAATCCAGCCCGACGACATTCGCGCCAATGGCTGCGATCTCTTCAAGCCACGGGCCGCCGCCCTTGGTGAAGACGATGCACGGCACCGGTGCGCCGTCGGCGCCTTGCCGCGTCAGGCCGGCAATGACGCGCTCGGTATGGCGCAGGCTGAATTTCTGGAAAGCGCCGTCGGCGAGCACCCCGCCCCAGGAGTCGAAAATCATCACCGCCTGCGCGCCGGCATCGATCTGCGCATTGAGGTAGGCGGTCACGGCCTGGGTGTTGACGTCGAGCATGCGATTCATCAAGTCCGGCCGCGCGTAGAGCATCTGCTTGACGAGTCGGTAGTCGTCGGAGCCAGCACCTTCGACCATGTAGCAGGCCAGCGTCCAGGGGCTACCGGAAAAACCGATCAGCGGCACCCGCCCGCCCAGCGCGCGGCGGATCGACGTCACCGCATCGAAGACATAACGCAGCTTGGTCAGATCGGGCACCGCGAGCGCCGCGACCGCGGCTTCGTCACGCACCGGGCGTGCAAAACGCGGGCCTTCGCCGTCGGCAAAACCCAGACCCAGGCCCATCGCATCGGGCACCGTGAGGATGTCGGAAAACAGAATCGCCGCGTCGAGGGGAAAGCGCTCCAGCGGTTGCAAGGTGACTTCGGTGGCGAAGTCGACATTCGTGGCCAGCCCCATGAAGCTGCCGGCACGCGCGCGTGTGGCGCGGTACTCCGGCAGGTAGCGCCCGGCCTGGCGCATCAGCCAGATCGGCGTGTGGCTCGTGGGCTGGCGCAGGCAGGCGCGCAGGAAGGTGTCGTTTTGCAAGGGGGCGAACATGGCGCAATTGTCGCTTTAGCGCGGCCGGCTTCGCGTCGATACGCAGCGGGAGCCCACACCGCTTGGAGTCGCCATGACCACACCTGCCCAGAACAGCTTGCGCGCCGCGCCTTTCAGCACCGCCAACCCGCATGCGCTGGCGACGATCCTGGAGGCCAGCGAGACAAAAAGCATCATCGCCTCGCGCGATATCTTCGACATCTCCGGCACCAAGCTCTGGGCGCGCGATCAGCCGGTCTCTGGCGCCTTGCAGCGCAAGCTGCTCGACCGCCAGTTGCGCAACCCGCTCGAAACCTGCCTGATGGCCGAAGACGGCGTCACGGTGCAGACCTTGCGCCAGGGCACCGAGGCGCTGATCGAGCGCGATACGCCGCTGGCCGCGCTGCTGCTGCCACACGCTGCGCGCATCGTGCAGCAGGTGCCCCACCTGCCGCTGCACTCGGTGGCGCAACTGCTGCTGACCGCCGGGCAGGCGTCAAGGCCGGCATCGTTTGACCACGCGGTGCAGGCGATGGCGATGGCCGGTGCGCTGATGATCGACACGGGCGGCGCCACCGCCGATGTGCGCCTGGCGATGCTCGCCGGCCTGCTGCACGACCTGGGCGAGATGTATATCGACCCCCGTTGTGGCGAGGCCGACGCCGACCGCGCGCTGGACTTCGAAAGCTACAAACATCTGGTCGTGCACCCGCATGTCGGCCAGTTGCTGATCACCCAGTTGACCAACTACCCGGCCACCGTGGCGCGGGCGATCGCCGAGCACCATGAGCGCCTGGACGGCAGCGGCTACCCGCATGCGCTGCAGCGCGACGCGCTTTCGCCGCTCGGGCGCCTGCTCGCGGTGAGCGAAGGCGCGCTGGCCGCGCTGCGCGGCGAGCACCCGCAACTGGCCCGTGCAAGCATCGCGCTGCGTGTGGTGCCGGAGGAGTTCGACCTGCGCTGGGTCGGCCTGATTGCCGACGCCGCGCGCGGCCAGCCCGCCTTGAGCGCGCAGCTCAGCGCTGGCGAAGTGCAACTGCGGCTGGGCCGGCTCGACGCCGCTTTGCAGGCCGCGCACGACGGCGCGCAGGCGCTGGCGGTGGGCGCCGAGACCGTCGCCTTCAAGGACACGTTGGCGCTGACCCAGCACCTGCTGTCGCGCCTGCGCACCGGCTGGAACGCCAGCGGCATGTGGAGCACCGAGGCCGTGCGCGCCCAGGACGCCGCCGAAATCGAGGCTGTCGAAGACGAACTCTTCTTCCGCCTGCACGCGATCGCACGCGCTGCGCAACTGCGCGCAGGCAGGCTGCCCAAGTCCGACGCAGACCGGCTGGGCCTGCTGTGCAACGTGCTGGTGGCGATCCAGCAGTAGCGACCCGGCAACACGGGCCGGTTGGGCGGCCAGGACAGGCTCGACGATCGACGGGGTGCGCGGCGGCGTGTGCCGTCATGCCGAAGCGCTACATTCGCGCGCCGGCTTGATTTTCAGCGCGCGCCCCCATCTGGAGCGGCGCACCTTCACGATCACAAGGACTCCCGCCCATGCTGCGCCGCTCAATTGCCCCGCTTCTGCTGGCCACCACCGTCATGCTCGGCGGCTGCGGATACAACGATTTCCAGCGCCTTGACGAACAGGTCAAGTCGGGTTGGGCCGAGGTGCTCAACCAGTACCAGCGTCGTGCCGACCTGATCCCGAATATCGTCGCCACGGTCAAGGGAGAAGCCAATTTCGAGCAGGAGACGCTGACCAAGGTCATCGAGGCGCGAGCCAAGGCGACTTCGATCCAGGTCACGCCGGAGACCTTGAACAACCCCGAGGCATTCAACAAATTCCAGGCCGCCCAAGGCGAACTCAGCGGTGCGCTGTCGCGCTTGCTGGTGGTCAGCGAGCAGTATCCGAACCTGAAAGCCAACCAGGGTTTCCAGGACCTGCGCGTGCAGCTCGAAGGCACCGAAAACCGCATCACGGTCGCGCGCAACAAGTACATCAAGACGGTGCAGGACTACAACGTGCTCACGCGCAGCTTCCCGAACAACCTGACCGCGATGGTCTTCGGGTACAGCGTCAAACCGAATTTCGCGGTGGCCAACGAAGCCGCCATCTCGGCGCCACCTGCAGTGAGTTTCGACAAACCGCCGGCGCCAAAACCGGCCCCGGCGGCGTCGCGATAACGCCGCCAGCGCACGATGGCCGTGCTGCGGTTTTGGCCGACGCTGCTGGCGATGGCGGCACTGGTTCTGGCGGCGCTGCTCGGCAGCGCAGCGCGGGCGCAGGACGTGCAACCGGTGCCCGCGCTGACGGCGCGGGTCATCGACCAGACCGCCACGCTGAACGAAGCGCAGCGCGGCGCGCTCGAAGCCAAGCTCGCAGGTTTCGAGGTCGCCGCCGGGCCGCAGATCGTGGTCTTGATGGTGGCCAGCACGCAGCCCGAGGACATCGCCTCGTTTGCCTACCGCGTCGCCGACGCGTGGAAGATCGGCCGCCGCGAAATCGGCGACGGCGTGCTGCTGGTCGTGGCCAAGAACGACCGCAAGCTGCGCATCGAAGTCGCCAAGGCGCTTGAAGGTGCAGTGCCCGACCTGGCAGCGCGCCAGATCGTGCAGAACAGCATCAGCCCGGCGTTCAAGACCGGCGACTATGCCGGCGGCATCGACCAGGGTCTTGACGCGCTGATCAACCGCATCAAAGGCGAAAACCTGGCCGCGCCGACGCCGAAAAAAGGCGGCGGCCTGTTCGACGGTGGGGCGCAGATCGAAGAGCTGCTGATGTTCTTCTTCATCGGTGTGCCGGTCATCGGCGCGGTGCTCAGCGGCCTCTTCGGCCGCAAGCTCGGCGCCTTGTTGACCAGCGGCGCCACGGGCGGTGTCGGCGGCTGGCTGACCGGCAGCGCGCTGCTCGGTGTCGCCGCCGGTGTGGTCGCGGTGGTGCTGGTCGGCATCGTCGGTGTCGGCTCGGCTTTGCGGTCTGCATCCAGCGGACGCTCCGGCCGCCGCAGCCGCGCCGGGCCGCTGATCTGGGGCGCCGGTGGTTTTGGTGCCGGCAGCAGTGCTGGCGGCTGGGGTGGTGGTGGCGGTGGTGGCGGGTTCTCCGGCGGCGGCGGTTTTTCGTCCGGCGGCGGCGGTGACTTCGGCGGCGGCGGTGCGTCGGGGGACTGGTGATGAGCGCCGCCGTCGCGCCACGCCGAAGCCGTCATGCCCCAGGGACGACGCAGGCGACCTTGCCGGAGCTCGCTGACCGGCGTCGCAGCGACCGCACCGGTCGTGGGGGCCGGCAATGAACCGCCTCGCCCGCATCCTCAAACACCGCTGGCTCGACGAAACCGATACCCGGCGGGCGCTCGACGAAGCCGCACTGGCGCGCATCGAACAACGCATCGCCGCCAGCGAGCGCAGGCATGGCGGCGAGATCCGGGTCTGTGTCGAAGCCGGCCTGCCGTTGTCGTACCTGTGGCGCGGCGCGACCGCGCGCGAACGGGCGCTGATGATGTTCGGCAAGCTGCGCATCTGGGATACCGAAGCCAACAACGGCGTCCTGATCTACCTGCTGCTGGCGGACCATGCGATCGAAATCGTCGCCGACCGGGGCCTCGCGCGGCATGTGCCTGCCGGCCACTGGCAGGCCATCGTGCAAGGCATGCGCGAAGAGTTTCGCAGCCGCCGTTTCGAGCCCGGCCTGCTGCGCGCGGTGGACGCGGTGGAGGCGCTGCTGTTGCAGCATTTTGGCGTCAGCGGCGGTGCGCCCAACGCCAACGAACTGCCCGACGCACCGCATCTGATGTAAGCCCGCCGGCGGCTGGCTGGCCGGCCGGCCAGCGCTCAAGCCACACTGGTGATGGGCTTGCAGGGCCCGCTGAACTTCTCTTTCAGCGGCGCCTGCGACAGCGGCAGAAATTCGATCGGCACATCGGCGACTGCGTGTTCCGGGATCTGGTCGAGCAGGTGGCGGATCAGCGTCAGCCGGCCGCGCCGCTGGTCATTGAAGTCCACCAGCGCCCAGGGCGCGTGCCCGCTGTGCGTGGCCTTGAGCATCACATCGCGGGCGCGGCCGTAGTCGGCGTAGCGGGTGCGCGCTTCAAGGTCGATCGGCGAAAGCTTCCAGCGTTTGAGCGGGTCACTCAGGCGCTCGGCAAAACGCTCCTCCTGCTTCGCCTGGTCGACTGTGAGCCAGTACTTCAACAGCAGGATGCCGTCGTCGATGAGCAGCCGCTCGAAAGCTGGTGCCTGCTTCAAGAACGCCGCTGTCTGCGCCGCGGTGCAATAACCCATCACCGGCTCGACCCCGGCGCGGTTGTACCAACTGCGGTCGAGCAGGACGATCTCGCCGGCCGCCGGCAGGTGCGGCACATACCGCTGGAAGTACCACTGCGTGCGTTCGCGGTCGCTGGGTTTGCCCAACGCCACGACATGGCATTGGCGCGGGTTCAGCGTGTCGGCAATGGCCGAGATCACGCCGCCCTTGCCCGCCGTGTCGCGGCCTTCGATGACCACCACCAGGCGGCGCCCGCTATGTTGCAGCCAGCGCGCGACCGCGTTGATCTCGAGTTGCAGCGGGCCGAGCTTTTCGAGGTACTCGCCCTTGCCCATGTGGCTGTCCTTGCCGTTGTTCGCGGTCTTGCCTTTTGCCATCGCAGGCTCCTTGGTGGCGGTTCGTTTGCGGTTCGTTTGCGGTTCGGTGCCGTTCGGCGACAGCTTGGCCGCCCGCCGATTGTCGCGCCGCGCAGCGCTGCCGAGGGCGACCATCGGCGGGTCGGGGCGGGGCAGGGAACTCCCCGCTTGCCGGCCTGCCCGGTGTCGATGTATTCTGTATACAGAGTACGACAAGCCACCGCAAACCATCTCAAACCGCTGCGCTGCTGTGAACACCCTGGTCAAGCTCGACACCGCCCCGGACCTCGTGGACCGGGTCTACCGCTCGCTGCTCGACGCCATCAGCAGCGGCACGCTGGCGCCGGGGCAGCGCATCACGCAGGAGGTGGTCGCCGCGCAGCTGGCGGTCTCGCGCCAGCCGGTGTTGCAGGCGCTGCGCCAGCTCAGGAACGACGGCTTCGTGCATGACGCACCCGGCCGCGGCGTGCTCGTCGCGCCGCTGGACGTGGCCTGGATGGGCAAGGTCTACGAAGTCCGCGGCGCGCTCGACGCGCTGGCCGCGCGGCGGGCCGCCGAACAGCGGGTTCAGCTCGATCCGGGCCTGATCGTGCGCGGGCGCAAGGCCGCCCGCGGGCGCCATGTGCAGCCGATGATCGACGCCGACCTGGCTTTCCACCAGGCCATCTACGACGCCAGCGGCAACCCGCTCATCGGCCAGATCGCCGGCCAGAACTGGCGCCACCTGCACCGCGTGATGGGCGCAGTGCTGCAATCGTCCGACCAGCGTGTAGCGGTGTGGGACGAACACGAAGCCATCGCCGCGGCGATCGGCGCCGGCGACGCCAAACGCGCCGCCGCACTCGTCGGCCAGCATGGCGTGAGTGCCAGCCGACATCTGTCCAAGCACCTGAGCCAGGTGCTCGAAAAACCTGCCGTGGCGGCCACACCCGCTGCACCCGCCACACCGGCGGCACCGGCCGCTCCCATCAGAGGACGAAGACGATGATCCTTACGCCTGAACAACATGCGCAATTCGAGCGCGACGGCTATCTGTTTTTCCCCGGCCTCTTCACGCCCGAAGAAACCCGGAGCCTCAACGCCGAGGTGCCGGCACTGTACGCGCGGCGCGAGGCCTACAACGTGCGCGAGCGTGGCAGCGACGCGGTGCGCATCAACTTTGCCGCGCATCTGTACAACGCACCGTTTGCGCGCCTGGCGCGGCATCCGCGCATGATCGAGCCGGTGCAGGCGCTGCTCGGCGAGGCCCTGTACATGCACCAGTTCAAGGTCAACGGCAAGATGGCTTTTGAAGGTGATGTCTGGCAGTGGCACCAGGACTACGGCACCTGGCTGAACGACGACCAGATGCCCACCGAGCGGGCGATGAACGTGGCCATCTTTCTCGACGATGTGAACCCCTTCAACGGCCCGCTGATGTTCATCCCCGGCAGCCACAAACGTGGCGTCGTGGATGCCAAACACGACCTGACGACGACGAGTTATCCGCTGTGGACGGTCGACAACGCGCTCATCAGCCAGCTCGTCAACCGCGCCGGCGGCTCGGGTGGTTATGACGCCGCCGGCCGCTACGTGTCGGGCGGCATCGTCTCGCCGCAGGGGCCTGCCGGATCGATGATCCTCTTCCACAGTTGCTTGGTCCACGCCTCGTCGAGCAACCTGAGCCCCTGGAACCGCGTCAGCGTGTACCTGAGCCTGTGCGCGGTGTCGAACCACATCCGCCGGCCCAAGCGGCCGGAGTACATCGCGCACCGCGACTTCCACCCGATCAGCTGCCTGCCCGACGATTGCCTGCTCAAGGACTATCCGGTCGACCTGCCCTGGCAAGCCGGCCTGCCGGCGAGCGCGTTGCAGACCAGCGAGCTGCCCTTCGGCGAGCGGCACCTCGCCGAGCAGAAGGCCATGGCATGAGCAGCGTCGGACGCCCCCAAGCTGCGAACGTTTCCTTGGGGGGGCGAGACCGCGCCGAGCGAGCGCCTGCGCGCTCGAGAGTGGCGGATGAGCGCCTGCCGGCTTGCAAGCCAGCAGGCAGCGCCGCGGCCCTGGCCGCAAGCGTGAGGGCCCCTCAAGGAAATGTGGCTTTGCCACTTTCCTTGATCCCCGCGGGGGACGGGCGGCCTTGGCCGTCCTTGGGGCGCTCATGAACCTGCACAGCAAACTTCTCAAACGAGCCGCAGAGGGCCGGCCGGTGCGGGTCGGCCTCATCGGCGCCGGCAAATTTGGCTCGATGTACCTGGCCCAGGTGCCGCGCACGCCAGGGGTGCACCTGGTCGGCATCGCCGACTTGTCGCCTGACGCGGCCCGCGCCAACCTCGCGCGGGTGGGCTGGAGCGCGCAGCAATCGCAGGCACCGTCGCTCGACGCCGCGGTAAAAACCGGCAACACCCACATCAGCGACGACTGGCTGGCGCTCGTGCGCCACCCGGCGATCGACGTCATCGTCGAATGCACCGGGCATCCGATCGCCGCGGTGGACCATTGCCTCGAAGCGTTTGCCAACCACAAACATATCGTCAACGTGACGGTCGAGGCCGACGCTTTTTGCGGCCCGCTGCTCGCGCGACGCGCCGCATCAGCCGGCGTGATCTATTCGCTGGCTTTTGGCGACCAGCCGGCGCTGATCTGCGAGTTGGTCGACTGGGCGCGCACCTGCGGCTTCCCGGTTGTCGCCGCCGGGCGCGGCCACAAATGGTTGCCGCACTTTGCGCAGTCCACCCCGGATACCGTCTGGGGCAATTACGGCCTGAGCCCCGAACAAGCTACCCGCGGCGGCCTCAACCCGAAGATGTTCAACAGCTTTCTCGACGGCAGCAAACCGTCGATCGAATGCACCGCGGTGAGCAACGCCACGGGCTTGAGCGTGCCGAGCAACGGCCTGCTGTATCCGCCGGCCAGTGTCGAGGACATTCCGTTTGTCACACGACCGGTCGGCGAAGGCGGCGTGCTCGAACGCAAGGGCATGGTCGAAGTCATCTCGTCGCTCGAAACCGACGGCCGCGCGATCCCATACGACATCCGCATGGGGGTCTGGGTCACGGTCGAAGCCGAGACCGACTACATCAAGAACTGCTTCGAGGAATACAACGCCCACACCGACCCCAGCGGGCGCTATTTCACGCTCTACAAACGCTGGCACTTGATCGGCCTGGAAGTCGGCGTGAGTGTGGCCAGCGTGGCCCTGCGCGGCGAACCCACCGGCGTGGCGGCGGCCTGGAACGCCGATGTCGTGGCCACCGCCAAACGTGATCTCGCCGTCGGTGAATTGCTCGATGGCGAAGGCGGCTACACCGTCTGGGGCAAGCTGCTGCCGGCCGCCACCTCGGCGCAAATCGGCGGCCTGCCACTCGGGCTGGCGCATGGCATCCGCGTGCTGCGCCCGGTGAAGGCCGGCCAGTCCTTGAGCTGGGCCGATGTCGCCATCGACACCAGCACCCGCGCGTACCAGTTGCGCCGCGAGATGGAGAGCAGTTTTGTGCCGACCGCCGCGCTGCGGCAGGCGGCTTGAAGTTCAAGTCCGTACCAGCCTGTTCGAGACCGCTCACGACCCCGAACCCCGTTCGATTCATCCGAGGAAACAAACCACCATGAAGACCATGATCCAGAAAAGCCTGCCCACCCTGGCCGCCGCCGCGGCGATGTTCGTCTGCGGCAACGCCGCCGCGCAACAGGGCACGTTCAAGATCGGCGTCGTGACCTTCTTGTCCGGTCCGGCAGCCGAAAGCTTTGGCGTGCCCGCTGCCAACGGCGCGAAATTGATGGTCGAGCAGTTCAACAAAGGCAGCGCGCCGGCGCCCTACAACCGGGTCGGCTTCGGCGGCCTGAAGATCGAGATGGTGCTCGTCGACGAAGCCGGCGGTGCGGCCAAGCAGGTGCAGGAGATGCGCAACCTCTACCAGCGCGAGGATGTCGACGCGATCATTGGCTACATCGGGTCTGGTGACTGCCTGGCGGTGGCACCGGCGGCCGAGGAGCTGAAGAAATTCCTGGTGCTGATGGACTGCGGCACGCCGCGCATCTTTGAAGATGCAAGCCCGAAATATGTCTTTCGCACCGCGTCGCACGCGGCGATGGACAACGTCTCGCTGGCGCGCTATCTGAAAGCCAAGAATATCAAGGCCGACAGCTTCAACCTGATCAACCAGGACTACGCCTGGGGCCAGGATTCACGCGCCGACTTTCTGGCCAGCATGGCGCAATTGTTGCCTGCGGCCAAACCCGGCGTCGACCTGCTGCCCAAGTTCGGCGCCGGCCAGTACGGCACCGAGGTCTCGGCGCTGGCCAGCAAACCTGCGACGCTGACCTACTCCAGCCTCTGGGGTGGTGACTTGCAGGCCTTCATCCTGCAAGCCGGTGCGCGCGAGCTGTTCAAAGACACCACGCTCGTGCTCAGCGCCGGCGACCATGTGCTGCCGGGCCTGCTCGACAAGGTGCCCAACGGCACCGTGCTCGGCGCGCGTGGCGCGTACGGCATCCTGTCGGCAAAGAGTCCGCTCAACGATTGGTTCCAGGCTGAATACCAAAAGATGCACGGCGTGCAGCCAGTGCAGGCGGGTTACCGGATCACGCAGTCCTTCCTCGGCGTCAAACTCGCCGTCGAGCGTGCGATGGCCAAGAACGGCGGCAAGAAGCCGAGCGCCGAAGAGATGGCCGAGGCGCTGCGTGGCTCGAGCTGGGATTCACCGGCCGGCATGATCCGCATGACGCTCGGTGGTGGTCAACAGGCGGTGCAGGACACCGCGATCGGCCGCACCCGCTACGACGCGGCGGCCAAGCGGGTGGTTGCCACCGACATCATGACCTTCAAGGCCGACTGCGTGAACCCACCGCCCAACGTCAAGAGTCTGGACTGGATCAAGGCCGGTTTTACGGGCGCGAAGTGCGATTGATCGGGCGCGGCTGAACGCCCGCCTGATCGTCCACCAGCACCAGCGCAGCAGTACAAAACCGGGAGGTACAGGATGGCCCAGGCCGCGACGATCCTCGTCGATGCGATCACCTATGCGTCGTGGTTGTTCATCGTCTCGCTCGGCCTGACGCTGGTGTTCGGGGTCTTGAAGATCCTGAACATCGCGCATGGCAGCGTTTACGCACTCGGTGCCTATGCGGCAGCGAGCGCGGTGGCGCTGACGGTGTCACTCGGCCTGGCCCCGGGCTTCGCGCTGGTGGCGATGTTGTTCGCCGCGGCGGCGGTGGCGGTGACCGTCGGCCCGCTGCTCGAGCGCGGCCTGCTGTCGCGCTTTTATGGTCGCGATGAAGTGCTGTTGCTGCTGGTCACCTACGCGCTGTTCCTGATGCTCGAGGACGTGACCAAGCTGATCTGGGGCGTGAACCCGTATTTTGTTTCCGGCCCCTACGCGATGTTCGGCAACGTGTCCCTGCCGGGCGGCATGCGCATCGTCGGTTATGACCTGCTGCTGATGGCGCTGGCGCTGGTCTGTGGCATCGCCACCTGGTTCGGCCTGAACCGCACCACCGGCGGCAAGATCGTGCTGGCGGTAATCCACAACCCCGAGATGAGCGCCAGCATGGGGGTCAATGTGCAGCGGGTCTACGCCATCGCTTTCACGATCGGCGTTTTTCTCGGCGCCATTGGTGGCGCCTTCACCGCGCCGATGATTTCGGTGCAGCCGGGGCTGTCAGTCAGTGTCATCGTGATCAGCTTCGCGGTCATCATCATCGGCGGCCTGGGCAGCATCGAAGGCGCTGCGATCGGCGCGCTGATCGTCGGGCTGGCGCGTTCGGCGTCGGTGCACCTGATGCCAGAGATCGAACTCTTCAGCATCTATCTGGTGATGGCCGGGGTGCTGATCTTCAAACCCGAAGGTTTGTTCCAGAGTGTCAAAGCGAGGCTGATCTGATGCTGCGCTCGATACTTGTCGCTGCGGCCATTGCGCTGGTCCTGCTCGCGGTGGGTGCGGTCGCGCCAAAATGGTTTCTCTTTCTGGCCACGATGGCGGCGTCCAACGGACTCGCCGTGCTCGGCATCTTCGTGCTCATGCGCGGTGGTGGCGCGAGTTTTGGCCAGGGCATGTTCTTTGCCATCGGCGCTTATGTCGCCGCGCTCACACCGCAGGCTTTTGGGCTGACCGATGCGGTATTGCGCGTGCTGCTGGGCACCTTGGCTGCAGGCGTCTGCGCGGCCATCGTGGCGCCGCTGCTTGCACGCTACCGCGGCATCTTCTTCGCGATGCTGACGCTCGCCCTGTCGATGGTGGCCTATGGGGCGCTCGTCAAGACCGAGGCGCTGGGCGGCTCGGACGGCTTCAACATGGGCCGCGCCACCTTGTTCGGCCAGGCCTTGCCCGATGCCCGTGTCGGTTATGTGCTCTACGCCGTGACGCTGCTGTTCTCGGCGGTGCTCGCGCTGCTGGCGCGCATCTACTTCGACTCGACCCGCGGCCTCGTGAGCCTGGCGGCGCGCGACAATGAATTGCGCGTTGAATACCTCGGCGGCTCGGTGCGCCGCGTGATGGCGGCCAACTTCGTGCTCGCCGCGTTCGCGGGCGGTGCGGGCGGCGCCCTGACGATCATGTCGCTCGGCCACATCGACCCCAACTTCAGCTACTGGACGACCTCGGGCGAGTTCGTTTTTGTCGCCATCCTCGCCGGCTGGCAAAGCGTGCTCGCCGTGTTCGTGGCGTCGACCGTGCTCGAAGTCGTGCGGTCGTTTTCGAGCCTGTACTTCCCCAACACCTGGCAGCTCGCGCTCGGCCTGTTCCTGCTGTTCGTGATCCGCTTCCTGCCGCGCGGCATCGGCTCGTTGTGGGTGGGCCGCGCCTGGTTCGAGCGGCTCGGGGGCGGGCGGTGAACCCGGGCTTCCTGCTGCAGGCGAGCGGGGTGCAAAAACGCTTCGGCGCGGTGGTCGCGGCGAGCGACCTCGAGATCGGCGTCGCGGCCGGCGAGCGGGTCAGCCTGATCGGCAGCAACGGCGCGGGCAAGACCACCTTCGTCAACATGATCACCGGGTACCTGAAGCCCGATGCCGGCAGCATCGCCTTCGACGGGCGCGACATCACCCGCCTCGCGCCGCGCGCCATCACCCGGCTCGGCGTGGCGCGATCGTTCCAGATCGCGCAGCTCTGCGCCGGCCTCAGCGTGCTCGACAACATGCTGGTCGCGACCGCCTGCGCCGGGGCGCGGCTCTCGTTCTGGCAGCGTGCCCACCGCACCGAGGCGGTGCTGCGCGCCGACCAGTTGCTGGCGCGCTTCGGCCTGGCCGAGCACCGCGACCGCCGGGTCGCCGAGCTGCCGGGCGGGGTGCGCAAGCTGCTCGACATCGCGATGGCGCTGACCGGCTCGCCGCGCCTGCTGGTGCTGGACGAGCCGACCAGCGGCGTCTCGGCCGAGGAAAAATTCCCGATGATGGACACCGTGATGCGAGCCCTCGGCCAGGAGGCGATGACCGTGCTCTTCGTCGAGCACGACATGGACATCGTCGAGCGTTATGCCGGGCGGGTGATTGCGTTCTACGCCGGCCGCGTCATTGCCGACGGCCCGCCGGCCGAGGCGCTGGCGAGCGCCGATGTGCGGCGCTACGTGACCGGCACGCTCGCCGCGCCGGCGTCCGCCGAGGCCGCGCATGCTGAGCATTGAATCGGTCGAGGTGGCGATCGGCTCGGTGCAGGTGCTGCGCGGGCTGTCGCTGGCGGTGGCCGACAACACCATGGTCGGGCTGGTCGGGCGCAACGGCGCCGGCAAGACGACGCTGATGCGCGCCGTGATGGGCCACCTGCCGCTGGCCGCCGGCCGCATCGCCTTCGACGGCGCCGACCTCGTCGGCGTCGCGCGTCACGGCCGGGCGGCGCTGGGCATCGGCTACATGCCCGAGGACCGCGGCCTGGTGCCCGAGCTGAGCGTCGAGGAGAACATCCTGGTCCCCGTCTGGGCGACCAGGCGGCTCGCGCCGGCCGCGCGGCTCGCCTTCGTCTACGAGGTGCTGCCCGAGCTGCGCGAGATGCGCGGGCGGCGCGCGCTGCTGCTCTCGGGCGGGCAGCAGAAGATGGTGGCGCTCGCGCGGGCGCTGGCGGTCGGCACCCGCATGCTGCTGCTCGACGAGCCCTTCGAGGGCGTGGCGCCGGCCCTGTCGATGCGCCTGGCCGAGGTGATCGGCGGGCTGCGCGCGCACCGCATGTCGGTGCTGATCGCGCAGTCGGACCTGAACCATGCGCGCCGGCTGGTCGATACCGAGTTCGTGATCGAGCGCGGCGCCAACCTCGCCGTGCCGGCGTGACAAGCGTGAGCAGCGGCCCGAACGACCTGCCCGCGCTGCGCCACGA